>JAZQSI010000180.1:0-16384 GCA_045629985.1 Eubacteriales bacterium | reverse complement strand
GGAGTCGGGTCAGAAAGACCATGCGGATGATGGTCACATCCCGGTTTTACTATCTCAATAAGCGGAAGCGACGCTTCCTTATACATCTTCGCAAAATGCTCTCCGTTTTCACAATACGGAACAACCGTATCGGAATCGCCGGAGACAATGCAAAGCGGAATTTTCGACTCAACTATTTTATAAGCGACATCAATAGGGTTGTTGCGGAAATTGAGCATTTCGGAGAGTGTCATTTCTCTCTGCTCAACGAACTGATCAATAAAATCAGTTTCTGCCTTTCCTACCGCAAACGGACAGCTTAAGAAATTCATAACAGGTGCATCGATGTAGAGTGCCGCAACATACTGCGGATGCTCTGCAGCAAAATAGACCGCCTGCATTCCGCCGCAGCTCATTCCTATGGGAACGCACTTTTTATTAAGGCCAAACTCAGATATCAAAAACTCGACAAAGCGAGGTCTTACCTCGTCATCAGACGCAAGATTCCAACGGCTCTCCGTTTCCATATGTGCAAGGTAATATCCGCGTTTTACCATCTCAATTTCAAAATTCGGAAACGCACCGAAATACTCCGTTTTATAAAGCCATTTCTTTTCAGGAAGCGGTTTCTCCGGACAGACGAGAATGCAGCTTCTTCCATCAAACTCAAAGTCCAGTCTCTTAAACCCTTCCCAGATACTTTCTTTAAACTCCATTTGATGTCCTCGCTACTTAGAAATTCTTGATTTTATAACTCCGATTTTCCTGACTATCGCTCTGTAGTTTGACTGCGCGCTCTCAATGAACTTTGCCGTCTTGGGTTTAAAGAACATATCAAGCTTTCCGACAAAATCACATCTCTCTCCCGCAAAACCTGCCTTGAAGCGGATGAGACCATCGAGCTGTGTCTTTTCCATATCCCCCGTGATGCCTCGGAAATCGTAGATGTTACACTTATTCTCAATCGTCCACTTAATCATTTCCCACTGCATCATATAGTTCGGCATACGGTTGCGCTCACGGTTACTGCTTGCGCCGTAGAGATACCATACCTTATCGCCGTAAAGAATTGCAATCGCGCCCGAGATTACCTCTCCCTCATACTCCATGAGATAAAGGCGGAGATTATCGGGAGCAAGAGCATCGTACATATCCTCAAAGTACTTAAGACTTCTTGCCATAAATCCGTCACGGACAGCAGTTTCTTTCATTATCTCAACAAAAGCAGGTAAATCCTCTTTAGTTCCGATTCTTGAGGTTACGCCTTTCTTGACCGAAAGACGGACATTGTAGCGTGTTTTTGAATGGAACGAAGCAAAGACATCTTCCTCATCACGTCCGTTTATCGGGAGACGGAAAACATATCTCGCCTGGAGATATTCCGGGCGGTGCTTCGTATTATTCACCGTAAAGCCTGCAGAACAAAGTTCTGAAAGGTACGGGTCATCTTCGAGAATATCAGGGTCAATCGAGAGCTCGTATGCATTGTACTTCTCGCCGAGCTTTCTGCTCTCTGCAAGAAGCTCAAGAAGCGTTGCGGTATCACCGTCCGTTGTGACAGGTCCACGCGGGCAGTACATATGTGTGTACTTTGTTTTCGGAACGCGACTTGTCATAATGAGCATACTTCCGAGAACATTTCCGTCTTCATCGACAGACATAAACGCATCGTACTTCCACGGCTTTTTGAATTCCGCCCACTTAAGCGACTTTACAAAGTGCCCTCTCGGATGCCCTTCTACGAACGCTTCGTATTTCTTCGCTGTATTTTCATCGGTTACATACAGTATCATATCTCTTATTTCCTTCCCAAAAGCTTTCTTGCAAAACCTAAAAGTGCAAAAAGAGTTTTAATCTTTCTGTCTGTCTTTTTATCATAGATTATATCAATTCGTCCGACAAACGAAACGAGTTCACCGCCGAAACGCTTTTTGAAGCGGACAAGACCTTCTATCGGAGTAAGCTTGTCAGCGCCACCTGCGATACCGCGCATATCGTAAAGATAATATCCGTTATCGCGCGACCAGCGCATCATTTCCCACTGCATAAGGAAGTTCGGCATGGTTTCTTTATACTCGTCACTGCTTCCCGCGTACATATGCCAGGTTTTCCCTGCACACGCAATAAGCACAGAGCCTGCAATAGCGCGACCGCCGCACTCAACCATAAAGATTTTTACCATATCCTCACCGAGAAGGTCATACATATCGTAAAAATACTTTTCATCACGCGCCGAGAATCCGTCACGCTTGGCAGTATCGGAAAGAAGCCTGCAAAATTCAGGTATGTCTTCACGATTTCCAATGCGGCAGGTAGCTTCGCTCTTTAATGCACTCCGCACGCTGTAACGCGCTTTTGAATGATAAGACGCCATAAGCTCTTCATCGGCTTTGTTGACATCTATCCGATATACCGCAAAAGGCTGGAGAATTGCGTTTTCTTTCTCGTTTTCGCCGATTTCGGCACCTTTTCTATCAAAGTAATTAAGCCAGACTTTATCCTCCACCGTGATGTCGGGGTCAATGGTCAGCTTGTACGCTCCGATTTCCTCTGCCAGCTTTTCAGCCTCAGCAAGAAGCTCAGAAAGCGCCGCCGTATTCTCTCTTGAGCACACAGGACCTCGCGGCGCATACAGGAAAGTCTTGTTAACGCGTCTTACCTTTTCCTCGAAAAGAAGCATTACACCGCAAACTTCACCCTCGTCATCCTCGCACATCAGGGCGTAGCTTTTCTTCTCCCACTTGAACGTCTGCCAAGAGAGAGACTGCATAAAGTGACCGTTCTCGTGCTTTTCGAGAAACTCATTATATCTTTTAAAATCGTCTTCAGAAACTCTTATTACCATAACGCATCCTCAAAACAAATATACTATTTGTTTATTATACCATTTTTTATTATGATAAACAAGTATAAAAACTCCGCCCAAAGACTTTGGGCGGAGTTTATTATTACTTATTCTTTCTGAAAGCTTCGAGCTTGTCAACGTATTCGCAGAGGTTATCAACTATCTCGTTGCAGATTTTTTCGCCGAGTTCGCGGGTTGCTCGTTCAGGGAATCCCATAACGCCAACTTCAATCTCGTCGCGTTGACCGACAGTCTCAACGATAAACTGTGAATCGAGCGGGCTTGTTCTCTTCTCGAACCAGTCCTGATCTGAGCGCATCATCTTTGAGAAGTACTCTTCATCCATAACGATTTCATCACGAACATCTTCGGGTGCCCAGTACATCATAAGGGCTGTTTCCATCATACCTGCATGGAAGTCGTGCTCCGGCTCCATAGCAAATCCGGAAAGCCATGTCGGAGAAAGATTCCACGCCTCAACAAGCGAGAGAGTAATCTTCTCAGCGATAGACTTATCGCGACGGAGAAGCATCTGGAGACTGTTGCGAAGAGCGTTGATATTGTCTGTTCCTGCATGGCCAAGGAAAACGACAACGTTTTCAAATCCCATTCTTACAAACTCTGAAACGATTTCGCTTATGTAAAGACCGAATGTGTTCGGGCTTACGTTAACCGTACCGAGAAGCTCACCGCCCGAGAAGCAGTAGTTAACTGACGGTGCAACAACTGCATTGAGGCGGTCAGCCGCGATCTCAAGCGGACGGGTTGCGTTGTGGATGTCAGTAGCAAGCGTAAGGTGATAACCGTGCTGCTCAACAACGCCTGTCGGGATAATGACAGTCTTTGTCTTCTCCATTGCTTCCTTCATTTCTTTTACTGTCATTCTTGACATAAAGTAAGCCATTTTTCTATTCCTCCATCTATTTAGTCAATTTTAACTTTAACTACAACTTTTTTGCACATCGCAGGCTCTTTTACAGCCATACACGGACGGTGCAGGTCCTCCGGATAAAATACTGCAAATCTGCGATCCTTGAGGATAAGGTTTTCTGTTTCTACCTCGTATATCCACGCATCACCTGCTTCGTTTTCCGTAACAAGTTTTTTCTCCGCGGTAATGGGAGCCCAACCAATGAGCTCTTCCCCACCGTAAACAAACTGAATGTCGATATACTTCTTATGTGCCTCGGAATTTTTCTGCTCTGCGCGAGTCTCAAACTCCTGGACATTATAGAAGAGATTTGCGCCGTCAATCTCGTGGCGGCCGAGCTCGAGCTTGTCTAAATCAGCTTCTGCAAGAAACTTGAGAGCATCATAAACTCTTCCAAGCCCTTTGTAGTTTTCATAATTCTGTATCTGGTCAAAAATCATTACAGTTCCTTCTTTACTAATTATTTTATCGCTTGCATAAATTATAATTCTATTTTGCTCATCTGTCAAGATGTTCAATCTCAAATAAATATCCTGTATGTCGCGGAAGAATATCATTTTCTATATCTATCCTGTCTCCGTGAATCTGACGGAGGCTCATTCCTACGGGAAGTTTCATCTCCGCTTTGCCATGAGATGCCGTGTGCAGGAAGAAATAACTTGCGTTTGCATATATAACAGCGTCTTTTTCACTGTAAATATGAACACCTTTACTCCTGCAGAAATCACGAAGCTCATCAGTCGTAATTTTGTGATTTTTATGTGTGATTACAAGGCAATTTTCGTTTTCTTCCGCAATTTTAGAAAGCCTTTCCGTCATTTTAGGAGTAAGAATTATAAACGCTTTGTACTTATCTTTTATATCCTCAAAATCAGATGCGAGATATGCATCATACGGAGTTCCCATAAGACCTAAATTAATTCGTCCTTCATAGAGCGTACCATAGAAAAGGTGCAACTCGGAGTTTCGGACAAGCGGAACCGACGCCTCATCCACTATAACCGCAACCTCGCTTATGCTTCTTATGTCCTTTTTGAGCGACTCGTTTGTTATCCTGAGGAAATCACGGAACATTTCCATATACGGCGAGTAGTGATACCAGCCGCCTCCCATATCAAACCACCAGAGCGCATGAGAATGAGTAAGCGCGCGGGCATAATGCTGACGAATGTTCTCAATCGCAACGTGGCGTTCTCTCGGCTCGTAATTCGGGTTTCTGAAATGCGGAATATCAAAAAGTGGCTTTGTGAGATGAGTTCTTGTATCGTTTTCTACAAAGTAAAGCTTTCCGTGGCATTTGAGGCTGTCAACCGGAACCATACACGGATGGTCAAATCCGAGAGGTCTTGTGTTCATATACGACACGGGACTGCACAAGAAGTCGATTGACTTATCAGCAAGAACTCTTTCAAGCGCAAAATGCGCCCAACCGCGTGTCGGCACTTCAAATGTATAACCGTAAAAAGAGCCTATAACAAGTCTCTCCCCCGTCAGTTTCTTTGCGAAAGTTGCAAACTCGCAGATTCTGTCTGCCGTTACTTTCGAAATAAACGCATAGTACTCTTCTTCCGTTCCCGAAAGATTATTCTCTTTTATGTATTCTGCAAATTTTTCTCTTGAGCGCTTACCCTTTGAACCGTCGAGGTCATACGGGAACCACTCCTCTGCATTACCTGCTGCAAGCTGGTATCCGATTACATTATCTCTGTACGGAGCGTTTTCGATGTGGTCAATGAACAATTCAAGATATTTTTTCGTATCCTCCGCCCATTTATCCGAAGCATAGCAAGGTCTCTTCTTGTTCGGGTTTGCGTTTCCAATATCGCAGAGCTCATCGGGGTTTTCCCTCTCCCAACGAAGCGGAAGCGACATATTTACCCTTGGGAAAATATACGCATCGGGACAAGCCTCAAGAATCTGACCGAATGTTTTGTCGAGTATTCCGAAATCAGGCTCTTCATTCTCGAAAATGCCCTCTGCAAACGGCGGAATTTCATTCATTTCCTGAATTCCTCGCGTTGCGAAATACACGGGCACAGAAAAAAGCTTGTATCCTGCATCCGTAAAATCGTCATAACGAGCATTTTCTACAAAGTATGTAATATATGCATTCGAGGGTATCGGCTCGCCGTTTACAAACAGCGACGGTACTCCGTTATGCTGCTTAACTTCAGATGTTACCATATCTAAAAACCTCACTTTTTTACGGAAGAAAAAGATTAAAGATTGTAATACTTGTCAAATTCTGCAGGATGCGGAATAGCCGCAAGTTCGCGGACTTCTGCCCTCTTTGTTGCGATGAAGTTTTCGATAAGCTCCTTCGGGAATACTCCGCCTGCTGTGAGGTAATCGTGGTCAGCCTCAAGTGCGTTAAGCGCTTCATCAAGCGATGTCGGAAGGTGTTTAAGCTTTGCCTTTTCTTCTTCCGGGAGATGGAAGAGGTTTACGTCGTACGGACCCCAGCCGTTCTCGTGCGGATCGATTTTGTTGATAACGCCGTCAATGCCCGCCATAAGGATTGCTGCATAGCAGAAATATGGGTTGCAGGTTGCATCGGGGTTGCGGAGCTCAAAGCGGCGCTTTGCAGGCTCTTTTGCATATGCAGGGATACGGATAACCGCACTTCTGTTGGAGGTTGCATATCCAACTGTTACAGGAGCTTCAAATCCCGGAACAAGACGTTTAAATGAGTTCGTGCTCGGGTTTGTTATTGCACAGAGAGATGCGATATGTTTGAGAAGACCGCCCATGAAGTAGTGAGCTTCACGGCTCAAGTTAGAATAGCCGTTATCATCAGAGAAAAAGGGCTCGCCGTCCTTAAGAAGAAGCATATGAACGTGCATACCGTTTCCTGCCTCGCCCATTACAGGCTTCGGCATAAATGTAGCAGACATACCGTGCTTAATTGCTACGTTGTGGATGATATATTTAATCATCATTGTTGCGTCTGCCATCTTGGACATCTGACCGAGCTCCGGCTCAATCTCAAACTGACCGCCTGCACCAACTTCCGGATGATGATAGTTGAGTGCGATCCCCGCCTCATCAATAAGCATACACATCTCGCTTCTTGCTTCATAAGAAACGTCAAACGGCTTTGCGATGTGGTAGTTCTTCTGCTTCGGAACAACGTTACCGAGACCTTCTACATCGCTGTTCCAATGAGCCTGAACAGCATCAATGTTCATACCGATTGAGTTAGGTCTTACCTGCCAGCCGACATTATCGAAAAGATAGAACTCAAATTCAGGAAGGATGAGCATTGTATCTGCAATACCCGTGTCTTTAAGATACTTCTCGGCAGCAAGAACGATGTTTCGCGGATACTGTGCAAGAGGACGGTTTTCAGGGTTGTCAATAATCATCGCATTACCCGTCATAGAGAGCGTTGGAATTTCGCAGAACGGGTCGATAACCGCCGTGTCGGGATCGGGGATAAATACCATGTCGCTCTTCTCTACCACAGCGTAGCCGTAGTTTGAAGCATCGAAGCCGATACCGTTCTTCATCGTCTTCTCTGAAAAGTTCTTTGCCGGAATTGTTACGTGGCGGAACTGACCGTTGATGTCAACCATTTTGAAGTCAACCATCTTGATTCCGTTTTCTTCAATTAATTTAAGAATATCTTTTACTGTCTTTCCCATTTTCTTACTCCCTTTCGTTTTATCTGTTCCAGATGGGATTACCGATTGCTATGCGCAGATTTTCCGTTTCATCAAAGATTTCTACGCGATAGAATTTGCAATTCTCTGCCTTATATTCAAAGAAGTTGTCCCTATCAGGAGATATCTTCTCTTCGCAAACGATGCCTTTATCGTTTATGAGAATCATTTTGTATGTATGGTTATTTTGCTTTACACTACTATGAAAATCACCAACAAAAATCTCAAGTGTTTTTCCCGCAAAGTCGCATACGCCGCCCATTGCAGTGTCTCCGACTGCCATCTTTATTCCGACAGCACCGCAGACAAAATCGCCAACACGGAACTTGGATATATATGATGAAGCCTTCTTCTCATCTGCATATACTGTGGTAAGAGCATCGCACGACGGATTTAAGTGCCTGTCCTCTCCTGCCGTTGCAAAAAGACGTTTTCCGAGCGCGAGAAGCTCGCACCAGAGTTTATATCCCTTTTCGGTAAGCTCATCGTGGAGATCGCGATAAACAACCTCAAAACCGATTTCATCCTCAAAGAAATACTCAAGCGGCTCTTCGGCATTCATAATCTGCTTCGGATGCGGAAGAACAAAGAACCCGCCGTTTTCCTTGATGAATCTTATGAGTTCGCACATTCTCTCACGCGTGAAGTCCGGGTAGATGAAATGACCGTCCCATCCTCCCTCAAATTCATACTCAGAAAATGTTTCAAGAAGCTTCTCAAGAGGCTTCGGATCCGCAAAAATCATATTATAGTGGATACCTTTATTTTCAGCATTGGCATCTGATATATTCGTGCCGGGTTCAGTACCACCGATAAATGTGCCATCATCCCATTCAGAAAGGTACATATGACGAACCTGCTTATGGTCAAGTATTGTGGCAAAGTCCATACCAAGCTCTTTCATGCCATCGATCCACCCCTGCAAAGTGCACTGGCCGTCACTCGTGCCACCCGATGCCGAATGATTATGTAGATCGCCGTAATAAGCGCGACGACCACTGTATAATTTTTCAAGATGTGCCATTTAACTCTTCCTTTCAAACTACATTATCTAACTTGATTATAACACACCAAATTGATAAATAAAAGACAAAACAACCAGCTGTCGTTCTGTTTTTTATAAAAAAACTACCTGAGCCTAGACTCAGGTAGTTTAATTTGTTTTTAGCCTTTAACAGAACCGATCATAACGCCCTTAACAAAGTACTTCTGAAGGAACGGATATACCGCAATAATCGGAAGAACGGCAACTGCGATTGTAGCGTAGTTGATAGCCTGCTGCGGGAATGTGGTATCACGAGCAGCACCTTCGATGTTATCAGCGATACTCATGAGAACGATCTGACGGAGGTAAATCTGGAGCGGATACTTGTACTCGCCTGCTTCGTTTGTGAAGTAGATGAGCGGAGACATAAAGTTGTTCCACTGTGCAACAGCGACGAAAAGACCGATTGTTGCGAGAACAGCTGTAGATGTCGGAAGAACAAGATACCAGAGGATACCGATATCGTTAAGACCGTCAAGACGACCTGATTCTTCGATTTCCTTCGGGAATCCGGAGAAGAAGGTTCTCATAATAATACAGTTGTATGCGCTGAATGCCGGAGGAAGAACGATAGCCCAGATTGTGTTAACAAGACCAAGTGACTTCATGCAGAGGAATGCAGGAATCATACCGCCGCCGAAGAACATTGTAATAAGAACAAGGATGTTTATAACTTTTCCGCCGTGGAAGCGGTCTGCTCTACTGAGGGCATAAGCACCTGTAGAGTGAACAACGAGAGCAATCACTGTACCTACTACAGTATAGATAATTGTGTTCTTATAAGCGAGGAAGATTGTTGTATCCTCAAAAACTCGCTTATATGTAGCAAATGTAACACCGAGTTTTCCGTTTACAAGCGGATAAACCGAAACGGCACCGTCATAAACATCTTTTGAACCGGAAATGGAAACTGCGATCATATGAAGTATCGGGAAGGCAATGATCAACAAAACAAACCAGAGGAAGAGGTTTCTGAGAAGCCAACCGATAGTAAATTTCTTTTCAACCATTTTAAATACTCCTCCTTCTTACCAAAGACTTGTTTCGCCAACAGTTTTTGCAACGTAGTTGGAAATAATAACAAGTGCCAAACAGACAATTGAGTTAAACAAACCAACAGCAGCACCGTAGCTGAACTGGCTGCCTGCAAGACCCGTCTCATAAACATATGTAGAAATGATTTCTGATGTTTCGAGAGTTGCGTCGTTTGCATTCTTCTGGAGAAGCCATGCTTTTTCAAAACCAACTGAGAAGAGTGAACCCATACGGAGAAGAAGCATGGTGATGATTGTCGGAGCGATTGACGGAAGCGTAATGTTCCAGAGGCAACGCATCTTACCTGCACCGTCAACAACAGCTGCTTCGTAAAGCTGCGGGTCAACATTGGTAAGAGCAGCGAGGTAAATGATAGCACCCCAACCGCATTCCTGCCAAAGACCAGATGCGATATAAACCGTTCTGAACCACTTTGCGTCAAACAAGAAGCCGGAAGCGTCAATGCCGATTGCTGATAAAGCATGAGTAAGAACACCAGTTGACGGTGAGAAGAGCATCGTAATGATACCAACTACAATAACCGTCGAGAAGAAGTGAGGCATGTAGCTGACCGTCTGGACAATCTTCTTGAATCGAGCACTCTTTGTCTCGTTAAGAACGAGAGCAAGGATGATCGGGAGCGGGAAGCCCCAGAGAAGACTGTAGAACGAAAGAAGGAATGTGTTTCTTATCATTCTCCATACAGTCGGGTGGTTGAAGAAGCGGATAAAGTGCTTAAATCCAACAAACTCACTGTAGAGGAATCCGTCGTACGCATTAAAGTCCTGGAATGCAACGATAAGACCGTACATCGGATAGTAGTGGAAAAGCATAAGACAGACGAATGCGGGAAGCACGAGCATCATGAGATACTTGCCGTCATTCAACTTCTTGAGAAACTTTGATCTCTTGCTTTTCGTGGGCATTGGCAGAACATCTGCCGGAACATTTTTTGTCGCCTTCAAAGTTTTCAACTCCTTGATTTTCTTTTGCATGACATTTTGCAAACCGACGGCTTGCAAAAACACGCTGGTTTATAATATGTAACCGATTAACGCCGAAATAACAACGCTTCTTCTGCCCCCGACATCCCTATTCGGGACACAGCGGCGAAAACGTTGGTATTTGCGACATTTATCCGCAACTTTATTATACAACAATACTATACATAATATGAACTGTTATTTTTTTAAATCGTCACCAAATTTATTGATTTTATGAAAAATAATTAAAAGCGGTATAAATGTTAATATCTTTACTCGTTTTTTAACTTTTATATTGCAAACATCTGCAATTTGCGTAAAAATCCGTTTTTTTAAGAATTTAAACTTTATTTTTTCAAGTTAATAACTCGTTAATAATTCAGAAAAAACGCCAAAATTTTACACTCAAATTTATTTATCACCACTCACTAACCTTTTCCTTCATCACCAAAATGCTTTTTCCTATACTCACCCGGAGTATATCCGGTGTATTTCTTAAAAAGCCTTATGAAGGTATTTATATTCGGGAGCCCGACCATTTCCGCAATATCTTTATTCTTGTTCTGCGGATTTTCGCTCAGGATCACAGCTTTTTTTATGCGGTAGTGGTTGATATAATCCGTGAGATTTACATTCGTCTTTTCCTTAAAATAAGAAGAAATATATGCCCCCGTTAACTTCAGCTTCTCCGCAAAAAGATTCAAGTATATATCTTCCGAATAGTGGTTTTCAACATAATCAAATATATAACTTATAATGTAATCGTCCTCGCGCTTGTTTTCCTTCATATATTCCATCGTTTCATGCAGGAAATCAACACACACGTCGCGATAATCATCAGGAGCTGTAGCCCTCTCCAACTTTCTGTAAACAAGTGAAATATCAACATTCTGCCCGACCGTATAGAAAACACGGTTGATAAGCTTAATCGCACAGTTTACTATCTCCGTACAAAGCAAATACATCTCAAAGCGGTTTACATCTTTTCGGAGATTATAATCAAGGATTTCATCCACCTTGCGAACAGCCTCTTCTTCCGTGCCGTTCTGCAATATTGCAGAGAACTTTCCCATTTCCTCAACCGAGAAATAGAAGTGGCTCACGCCCTCCCTTCCCTGATTTTCAGAAAGCACCTGCGTTTCCATAACGGGTTTCCCGTATTTTACGGTATCTACAAGATTTTCATACACCTGCTTTATGCTGTCAGTACCATCATGAACATCCGATACAGACACCGTGAAATATGCATATTCAGACTCATTTGAAAGCTTTTCAAGAATATCATCAACAACATTCCGAGGAGAAATACCGTTCTCTGCACCAAAAACCGATACAATACCGTCCTTTTTCGTCTGGAAAGTCACGGTGGATATGCCCCAAGCCTCAAGATACATTTCAATAAGCTGTTTTAAAAGAAATGTCGCCTTACCCGTGTCTTGCTTCATAAATTCGGTAAACTTCTTCATATAACTTACCTTGAAGTAAACCATAAAGAACGCTTTTGAAGTGTTTATCTGCGCTTCAATATCTTCTATACCGGCATAAACATCTCTCATATGCGCCTGGAGAACCATCGAATCAAGAACAGACTCATTTCCTTTTTCTGAAGAAACCAAGCTATTTTCCTGTGAAGTAACTATCTTTACAGCATCAAATACATCTTTAACTGTGTTGATGCCGTTTTCAAACTGAGATTTTACAACCGTATTGGCAATAAGCGTTTCTGTCGTGTTCACAAACAACTTCACGACACGCTTCGAAAAGATTACCGCAAAAACAATTGCCAGGATAACAAACAAAGCAAAGATAATGAGTGACACAATATTCACATTGCTCATTTCTTCTCTTATATCCGATTCCGAAACTATGCCAAAAACTTCAACATCTCCATTTTTTTCATCCGAAAATGTAAAGATATTCTTTTCGCTTATCTTCTTTGAGTGTGCAAGCATTTCTCCACCCACACCGACAGTTTTATCAGATGCATAAAGAACCTCGCCATTTTCTGACTTTATACCCGTTACTCCATAACTTTCCGCAAGCAGCTTTATATCAAGCAACATAACAACCATACAGCCACTATCGCCTTTTGGTTTATACGTAACAGGCAAAAGCATCATATCAACACGCTTTGCATCACGCGCCGTCAGATACATCTTCGCAGGAAAGATTTCGAACGTCTCACCGTCGCTTATCTTTGATACCCAAAAGTCCTCTGTGTAGACTTCATTGAAGAAGTACTGATTATAGAACTTATCAGATGAGTACGTGCCCGTAATTTCATATGTATCACCAGTTTTTGACGCATCTACGATAAATAGCGTGGACAAATAGCCCGAAAACTCATTTTGTCTTCTGTCAACAAATATCTCGCGCATTTCAGAACGAAGTCCGTTACCTCCCATATATGCGCCGGTTTTAAAACTGCCGTCTGCCACAGCCTCAGTCGAAAGCTCTGACATCGCATACTTTATCTGAGAAAAAACACGCAGAACACCTTCTGCCCCGTTGTTGAACTCAAGATTCAGTGCTGCTCTCGCACTATTACGAGCACGGCTCATACTTTCAAAAAGCACCGCGCCAAAAAGAATCGTGAGAACCAAAACCACTGCAAGCAAACGACTGAAAATTTTGATGAATAATCTATTATTCTTCGAGCGCAACATTGACACCCCCAACCAATCACCATTTCTTTAACTTTTAACTTTAACACTCAAATATTATACACCACATATATAAAAAAAGCAAAGATTTTTTATCTTTGCTTTTTGATTATTTGCATTTATTTGATTTTGTTGGTTATTTTTTATCATCATTTTTCTTCTTAACAGAAGAAAAAGCACGATAAACATTGATCACCACAACCGCAACAACGACAACTGCGACAACGAACAGAAGCGCACGAGCTGCACCCTGAGATGCGAGCAAGACCGCCGCAGCCCCGAGAATCGCACTGACGATATAGAGGATAAGCACCGTCTGCTTCTGCGAAAAGCCCATATCAATAAGGCGGTGATGAACATGGCCGCGGTCAGGGCTCATGGGATTCTTACCCTTGAGAAGTCTCCTGCATACCGCAAATGCCGTATCAAAAATCGGAAGACCGAGAATAAGAAACGGTATCGCAAGAGAGAGAATCGCATAAGTCTTGAACATTCCTTGTATTGAGAGTGCAGAAAGAACAAATCCAAGGAACGTCGCCCCGGTATCCCCCACAAACATTTTTGCAGGGTTTATGTTGTACGGCAAAAAGCCAATGCAAGCACCGGCAACTGCCGCCGTAATTACCATTACATTAAATTCCGAAACAATTGCCGCAATTATGAGAAGCGCAACTGACGAAATCGTGCACACCCCTACCGAGAGGCCGTCTATACCGTCAATCAGGTTTACTGCATTTGTAACCGCAACAATCCACAAAACAGTCAACGGTGCCGACCAGAACCCCAAATTGAGGTATGAGCTTGCACTGAAAAGGTTGAGGTTTGAAACGACATCTATACGCGTGCCATGGAGCACAACCACTATCGCAGCAAGTATCTGAACAACAAACTTAAGCAGTGCAGGCAGGGGTCTTGCATCATCTATCATTCCCAGAACAACAATAATAACAGAGCCGAGGAGAATACCGCGAAGCTCCATATCAATAGGAACAAGAACGAGCACCGTCGCAAGAAATGCCAAAAATACTGCAAGACCGCCAAGGCGCGGTATCGGTTCCTTGTGCATACGACGCTCGTCCTTTGGAACATCGATTGCACCAATCTTGTGTGCTATATACTTCGCAACGGGAGACAGCAAAAACGAAAGGATTCCCGCCATCAAAAACCCCGCCACAGTTCTGAAAATCGTGAATTTATCCATCACTTTACCTTCTTTTACTTTTGTGAAAAGTCGATACGAGGCTTCGGAACAAAGCCGACTTTCTTTCTGATTTTTACAAGATTTCTTTCAGCAAGCACCGCTGCACGCAAAGCATTCTTAGAGTATATTTCTTCAAGATAATCTTTGTTTTTGAGAAGATCTTCCGTCTTTTCACGGATTGGGCGGAGCATTTCAACAACAGCTTCACCAACTGCCATTTTGAAATCGCCGTAGCCTCGACCCTCAAACTCGCGCTCGATTTCTTCAATCGACTTTCCCGCGGCAATGGAGTAAATCGTCATAAGGTTGTTTACGCCGCTCTTGCCTTCGCGGAATTCGACCTTTGCTTCACTGTCCGTAACTGCACGTTTGAACTTTCTCATAATATCTTCTGGCTTATCCATGAGAAGAATATATGCGTTCGGATTCGCATCAGACTTTGACATTTTCTTATCAGGCTCTGCAAGGCTCATAATTCTTCCGCCGACTTTCGGGATATACGGCTCAGGAATTTTAAACACATCTCCGTGGTGATTATTGAATCGCGCCGCAACGTTTCGAGCAAGTTCAAGGTGCTGTTTCTGATCCTCTCCTATCGGAACAAGGTCCGCATTGTAGAGAAGGATGTCAGCCGCCATAAGAACAGGATAGTCAAAAAGACCTGCATTTATATTGTCCGCATGTTTCTGCGACTTATCCTTGAACTGTGTCATGCGAGAAAGCTCACCATACATAGTGTAACAGTTGAGAATCCACGAAAGCTCTGCATGCTGCTGAACGTGGCTCTGGATATACATAATGTTCTTTTCAGGGTCAAGGCCGCAACCTATAAGAAGAGCAAGAAGCGAAGGCGACTGCTCACGGAGCTTTGCAGGATCCTGTCGGACTGTTATCGCATGCATATCAACCACGCAGAACAGGCAATCGTATATATCCTGCATAGTGACCCAATTTGTAATCGCACCCATGTAGTTACCCATGGTAATGTTTCCCGAAGGCTGAATCCCCGAGAAAACGCGTTGTCTTCTTTCTGTTGTTTCCATATTATATAACTCCTTTTATACGGAACTATCCTACATATTCGTTGAGAACCTTTGCAAGTCTCGCGATTCCCTTTTCAATCTCCTCAAGTGACGGAAGAGAGAAGTTGAGGCGGAATGTCGGATAAACCTTGCTGTCGTCTGCCGCAAAAGCAACTCCCGGAACAATCGCAACCTTTGCTTCTTTTGCACGCGCAGTCAGAACTGCGCCGTCAAAGCCATCCGGCATCGTACACGAAATAAAGAGACCTCCATCAGGACGAGTGAACGAAACCTTGGGGGAGAACTCGCGCTCCATGCACTCGATCATCTTGTCTGCCTTCACTCTATACATATCACAAGTCTTCTTGATATGAGCATCGACGTTGAATTTGTCGAGATATTCTGCCGTAAGCATCTGGAAGAAGAGATTTGTATGTACATCTGAAACCTGCTTTGCAACAGTAAGTTTATTGATGATATTCTTATCAGCACATACAAAACCTACACGGATACCGGGAGCAAGAATCTTAGAATACGAACCTGCGAAAATAACACGTCCGTTTGTATCCATGCTCTTTATCGTCGGGATATGTTCTCCACGGAAGCGAAGCTCGAAATACGGGCTGTCTTCAATTATAATAACGTCATACTCCTCCGCAAGAGCAAGAAGACGTTTTCTTCTCTCGAGGCTCATAGTTGTTCCCGTAGGATTCTGGAACGTCGGGATAGTGTAGATAATCTTTGCTTTCTTCTCACTCTTGAGAGCTTCTTCAAGAGCTTCCATCTTCATACCGTCATTATCGACAGGAACTCCGACAAGGCGGACACCGTAAGAACGAAAAGCGTTAAGAGCGCCTACAAAACTGGGGTCTTCACAGATGACAACATCGCCCTCGTTGAGGAAGATTTTAGCCGTCATCTCAATCGCCTGCTGGCCGCCGCTTGTTATGATAAGCTCGTCGTTTTCTCCGCCGACACCATATTTTTCGCTCAATCTCAAGTCGGAGGCCAAGCGGTC
>JAZQSI010000179.1:0-3138 GCA_045629985.1 Eubacteriales bacterium | reverse complement strand
CATCCACAAAAAGGCGTTTTACCTTTTCAACCCCAAGCGATTCTTTGCAGGTCTTTACTACTGCCTCTTCGCTTTCCCGTGGGAGCTTTTAAAGGCAAATCTTGACGTTGCCTTCCGTGCTCTCTCGCCGAAGAAGAGAATTAACCCGGGTATAGTAAAAATCAAGACAGACCTTGAGAGCGAGTATGCGCTTTCAGCTCTCGCAAACTCTATCACGCTTACGCCGGGTACAATCACTCTCGACATCGTTGAGGAAAACGGCGAGAATTACTACTACATCCATTGGATCAATGCAACGACCGAGGATGTGGGCGAGGCATCAGATGCCATAGCGGGAACTTTAGAAAAATGGGTAAGGAGGATTTGGGGAAAATGATTATGAATGAACTTACATTCTTTGCTATTTGCTTTGTAGTCTTGGCCCTCTGCCTCTTCTATCGACTCATCAAGGGCCCGAGCGTTATCGACCGAGCAGTCACGGCTGACAGCATCGACATTCTCGCAGATATGGCGCTCATCCTCTTTGCTCTCAAGAGCGGCAGAAGCGTTTATCTTGACATTGCAATGGTAACCGCAGTCCTCGGCTTCATCGGTTCCGTTATGGTGTCCCGTTACATGGAGGGCAAGTTATGATTCAGACAATTATGAGATATGTAATAGATGCGTTTATCGTCATCAGCATCTTCTTCGCATTCGCAGGCGTTGTCGGTATGATAAGAATGCCTGACTGTTTCTGCAGAATGCAGTCCTCGACAAACATCGCAACTCTCGGAGTACTCGGTGTTATCGTCGGCGGTATTTTGTATTCAATCTTTATGTTTACAACTCCAGACTGGGGAATGGTGGCAAAGCTCGCTGCAATGGGTGTGTTCTATATCGTTACAAACCCGATTGCAGGCCACGCTGTTGCGCGTGCGGCATACCGCCGCGGCGGCGCAAAGGATGCAGAGCTTAAATGTGACAAATACGGGGAGGATATGGAAAATGCAGATTGATCTTATGTTTATTCTTAACCTTCTCGTTATCATAGGCATTATCGCCTCGGCAATTCTCGCGGTAGTTTCAAAGGGAACTCTTTCCTCTGTCCTTGCTCTCGGTGCTACGGGCGCATTCATGACGCTTGAGTTCATCCTTCTCCACGCTCCCGACGTTGCGATTGCTGAAGCATCAGTCGGCGTAGTTCTCTCGACTGCAATCTTTATCGTAGCGATAAAGAAGACCACTGCAAAGGGGGATGAAGAGAAATGAAAGCTAAAAGAATAATTGCAATTGTCTCTCTCGTCATCATCCTTGCTGCAGGCATCTTTGCTGTTGTGACAGCATCAGGCCTTGAGAGAACATACGATGGAAAGAATGACGCGGTTGACCTTTATCTTGACCACGAAAACGGAATCAGCGACAAGCTGACAGAGGCTGACGGCATCGCAGAAGTCATCGTTGTGCAGAACCTCGCACGCGAGGAAGGTATGGGAACAATGGCACAGAACAATGTAGCCGCAGTTGTTTTCGACTACCGCGGATTCGACACACTCGGCGAGTCCTTCATTCTCCTCACGGCGATTGCAGGAAGCTTTGTCATCCTTTCAATGGCAAAAAAGAAGAAGGAGGATGATAAATAATGAAATTTAAAAACGGAATTACCGAAAAGAACGTCATCGTAAAGTGCGGTGCGGATATGTTCCTTCCGTTCGCAATCGTTTTCGGTATTTACATCATCCTTTTCGGAACAGTTTCTCCCGGCGGTGGTTTCCAGGGCGGTGTTATGGTAGCTTCTGCCGTAATTCTCCTTTACCTCGGATATAACTACCAGACAGCAAAGAGTGCAATCAATACCGAAGTTCTCCGCGTGGGCGAAGCTTCAGGTGCGATTCTCTACGTTATCTTCGGTCTCTGCGGTCTTTTTGTAGGGGCTAACTTCTGCCGCAACATCTTCTTTTCAAACGGTGCGGTAGGTGACCTCATATCAGCAGGTACAATTACTTATATGGGATACTCGGTAGGCTTTAAGGTATTGACGGGCGTAGGATTCCTTCTTATGCTCCTTCTCTCGCTTCTTGCACCCGACGCTTCCGATGAAGAGGAGGAAGTTGAATAATGATTACTGTAAACTATATCGCTTCTGTTATTCTCATCGTTCTCGGGCTCTATACCATATGCGTGAAGAAAAACCTTATTAAAATCGTTCTCGGTCTCGGAATTATCGACTACGGTGTAAACCTTCTCATCGTAAGCATCGGTTGGAACGATGTCGGTACAGCTCCGATTTACACGATGAGCGACCTTTTAAACGGAGTCGCTTCAAGATTCTTTGTTGACCCCGTTCCGCAGGCACTTACGCTTACGTCCATCGTTATCGGCGCTTGCGTAACCGCTATGGCAATTTCTCTTGTAATTATGATTTACCGTAAGTACAAGACTCTTGATGCAAATGAGATAAGGAGGATTCGCGGATAATGTTTGATTTCCTTACTGTTGATTTTGTGCAGCATTTCCCCGTTATCGCGGTTATGGGTCTTTTCCTCTGCGCGTTTCTCATCGAGATTTTCGGCGCAAAGAATAAGTTCATAAGAAATGCAATAACACTCGTTGCGGCTTTCGGCGCATTCGCACTTATCGCCGCTCTTATCAAGCCTGTACTTCTCGACGGCAACATCGTTACCTACTGGATGGGTAACTGGTCTCCCGTTGGAGGATATGCAATCGGTATCGGCTACGAGATAGACGCGCTCAACCTCTTCTTCGCGCTTTTGGTTGTCACAACCGTCCTTCTCTCGGCTATTTACTCAATCAAGTATATGGCTCGTGACCATCACCTCGGTCATTACTACACGCTCTTCTTAATGCTTTCAGGCTCGGTGCTCGGTCTCGTTCTCACGGGCGACATATTCAATATGTTCGTTATGATAGAGATTATGACCTTTGCATCCGTAGCGCACACGGCATTCAGAAACAAGAAGGCAGAGAGCCTTGAGGCAGGTTTTAAATACCTCATCATCGGCTCAATCGGCTCTTCACTCACGCTTGCAGGTATCGCGCTTCTCTACGCGCAGTGTAAAACGCTCAACATGGCGCAGATTTCCGCAATCCTTTCTGCAAACTCACTCAACCCGACAACAATCTTCGCATTTGCGCTTATGT
>JAZQSI010000178.1:0-19073 GCA_045629985.1 Eubacteriales bacterium | reverse complement strand
CGCTTTCAAGCGAGGCGATGTACTTTTCTGCGTCGTGAACGTGTAAGTTATTTTCCTTTATATAAGTAAGCGCGGCGATTCTTTCGTCCTCGGTTTTAAGGCGGAGAAGAGCTCTCGCGTGTCGCTCTGTGAAAGAAAAGGAGAGGAGAAAGGATATAACGCGGTCGCCGAGCTTTAAGAGACGAAGCTTGTTGGATATTGTCGCCTGCGCCTTGCCGAGACGTCTCGCTGCTTCTTCCTGGGTTAGACCTGATAGTTTTATGAAATGGGAGATTCCGAGCGCTTCTTCAAAAAAATTCAAATCGTCTCTCTGGAGATTCTCAATAAGAGTAAGACCCGCAAGCTCCTCTCTGGTTGCGTTCACGATAATACACGGAATTTCACGGATTCCTGCAATATGAGAAGCTCGAAGCCGACGTTCTCCCGAAACAAGGAAGTATCGCTTGCCCTCTTCACGAACAGTTACGGGTTGCAGAAGTCCGTTCTGCCGAATGCTGAGGGCGAGCTCGGATAGCTGTTCAGCGTCGAAGCGGCGACGCGGTTGGTCGAGGTTGCGCTCGATTTTTGAAAGCGGAAGATATACGATTTTCTCACGTCTTGAAAGCTTGTCTCTTTTATTCGTCATGTTTTTCCCCTCCAAGCTTATTTTACCATAAAATGGAAATATATGGAAGAAAAACCGTTCGACAAACTTTGCGCGTGAATAAATTAAGAGCCACTTGTGTGGCTCTTAATTTATCATCATCTTGTCCCGAAGAGCTTCTGCCTCTTTTCTGATTTTGCCGAGCGAATCCTTGAGCGCCCCGTCTTCAATATAATCGTGGTCCTCATAGAAGACGGAAAAAACGTGTTTCCCGTCCCCAGATTTGCCGAGGATTGAGTCGTCTCCCACCTTGCCGTCTTTTTTCATTTTATCCCACTGCTCACGTGTAAATTTGCCTACTGACATAAGTCGGATATCGCGGTCATTTTCGGTGTAGTAAAAGTCCGTTTGCGGGTAGGTATCACCCGACGAGCCGACGTCGCGCGTCACCGCCTTGAAGTTCTTTTGCCACGACTCGGGAATGTCAAAGCTCAAGTTGTCGTCAGAATATTTTGCCATTGTCTGCTGGTTGTTTGGCATCGCCGCACCGCCTGCATCTTCCTCTCCGCACGCGGTAAAAATAAGGAGAAGAGCGATGAGGGGGAATATAATTTTTTTCATTTCAAAAACTCCTTTCATAAATAGTATTAGCCGAAATACCTCAAAAATACGAAAACAAATTGTATAAATATTAAGGTATTATACCTGATGTTTTCAGAAATATCTTTTTTTGATGCTTTTGGTATTCATATCGCAAAAGAGGGACATAATGAAATCAAACGCAAAAAAGGAGAGTTTTTTATGAAAAAGTTTATTTTATTTTTGCTTGCAGTGACGCTCACCGTAAGCTTATTCGGATGCGGAGAAAACGGTGGCGCGGGCGGTCAGTCGGTTGCGGTTTTCTATTACACTTATTCAGACCCATACATCTCAACGGTAAGAGCGTCTCTCGACCGCGAGCTTTCTGCCCTCGGGGTTGAGTACCAGGACTATGACTCAAACTCCAGCCAGACAACACAGGCAGAGCAGGTTCAGACGGCGATTACAAAGGGCGCAACGCTCCTTGTCGTAAACATTGTTGAGACGGGTTCAGACGACGCGGCACGCTCTATTGTCGAGCAGGCGAGAGCTGCGGATATTCCGCTTATCTTCTTCAACCGCGAAGTTTCCGACAGCGTTGTTGCAAGCTATGAGAAGTGCGCATTTGTCGGAACTGATGCGGCAGAAGCAGGCCATATGCAAGGCGAGATGATAGGGGATTTTCTCATCAACAACTATGAAAAGACGGATCTCAACGGCGACGGAAAGATTTCATATGTAATGTTTAAAGGTCAGGAGGGAAATGCCGAGGCAGAACTCCGCACAAAATATGCGGTTGAGGATGCAAACAAGCTTCTGAAATCCGCAGGGAAGCCCGAGCTTTCTTTCTATAACCCGAATAACCGCGATAAGTATCTCGTGGATAAGAACGGAACGTGGTCAGCGTCTGCGGCGAATGAATATATGACGACAATCCTCACGGAATATACCGAAAGCGGAAAGAACATGGTTGAGGCGGTAATATGCAATAACGACGGTATGGCGGAGGGAGCTATAACCGCGCTCAATACGGCAGGGTATAACCTTGAGGGAAAGAAGACGATCCCCGTGTTCGGCGTTGATGCAACGGAAGCGGCTGTATCTCTCATAAAGAGCGGAAAAATGAGCGGCACAATAAAGCAGGATGCCGAGGGTATGGCAAAGGCGATTGCGCATCTTGCCGGAAACGTCCGCGACGGTCGCGATGTAATGAACGGCACGGAAGAGATGCACGTTGATGAGAATGTATCAAAGATTCGCGTACCGTACGGAATCTTTACGGGAAAATAAGAGATATGGAAAAGGATGTAGTTCTGGAAATGCGGAATATTTCCAAAAGCTTTCCGGGAGTACGCGCGCTTGACGGCGTAACGCTCAAGGTGCGCCGCGGCACCGTCCACGCACTTATGGGCGAGAACGGAGCGGGCAAAAGTACTCTGATGAAGTGCCTTTTCGGGATATATTCGCAGGATGAAGGGCAGATTTTTTTAGACGGACGGGAAGTCCGCTTCAAAAACTCACGCGAGGCGCTTGACGGTGGAGTTGCGATGGTGCATCAGGAGCTCGAGCTTGCGCTCAAGCGCTCGGTTGCGGACAATCTCTGGCTCGGAAGATACCCGAAACGCGGGCCTTTCGTGTCGGAGCGACGTCTCAACGAGGATACCCGCGAAATATTTGCGCGCCTCGATTTATCTGTTGACCCGAAGCGGATAATGGAGACGATGCCCACGTCACAGCGGCAGATGGTGGAGATTGCAAAGGCGGTGTCGTATAACGCCCGCGTAATTGTCTTTGATGAGCCGACGTCCTCGCTCTCTGATAAAGAGGCAGAGCGGCTTTTTGCGATAATAGAAAAACTTAAACGCGAGGGTGCGGCGATAATATACATCTCGCACAAGATGGAGGAAATTCTCCGCATCGCCGATGAGGTCACGGTGATGCGCGACGGTCGTCACATTGCGACCGAGGCGGCAGAAAACCTCACCATGGAAAAAATCATAAAGCTCATGGTCGGCCGCGAGATAACGAACCGTTTCCCCGAACGCAAAAGTACGCCGGGCGATGTACTCCTCACGGTCGAGGGGCTATCTTCCCGCCACTCTCTGCTATCGGACGTTTCCTTTTCCATGCGGAAAGGGGAGATACTCGGCGTTGCGGGGCTTGACGGCTCGGGAAGAACGGAGCTTTTAGAAAACCTTTTCGGTATAGCGGAGAGAAAAAGTGGCAAAATAATCTTTGACGGTCGCGAAATAAAGAACAGAAATGCGCGCGAGGCGATAAAAAACGGGTTCGCATTTGTTACTGAAGAGAGACGGCGTGACGGAATATTTTCAATCCTCGACATACGCGAAAATATGCTCATTTCAAGCCAGAAGAAATACCGCAAGTGGAAAATATGGCTTGATTCGGGGCGCATGAAGAAGGCGTGCGACGAGCTCATCTCCTCGCTCCGCATAAAAACCCCGACACAGAGGACGAAAATCCGTAGCCTTTCGGGAGGCAACCAGCAGAAGGTCATCTTCGGGCGCTGGCTTCTCACAGAACCGGGTCTTCTCTTGCTTGACGAGCCGACCCGCGGAATCGACGTCGGCGCAAAGTATGAGATTTACAGTATAATAGGCTCTCTTGCCGCAGAGGGGCGAGGGGTTATTATGGTATCGAGCGAAATGCCGGAGCTTCTCGGTGTGTGCGACAGGATACTCGTGATGTCAGGTGGTCGTCTTGCAGGTGAGGCGGATGCAAAAACCGTGACACAAGAGGAAATAATGCGGCTTGCGACAAAATATGTATAGAGGTGTCATATGCGAAAGAAATTAAGATTCAGGCTCGGAAACTTCGGGGACGTGCCGCAGGGAGAAAGACGCGAGCATCTGCGCGAGTTTTTTATAAATAACGCTCTTTATATTTTTCTTGTAATCGTCATAATAGCGATAGCAATTTATCGCCCGAGGTTTGTCTCTCCCGGTTCTATTGTCAATATAATTTCGCTGTCTGCCGCAAATCTGCCGATTGCGCTCGGAATCGCAGGGGCAATCATCCTCACGGGTACCGACCTTTCTGCAGGACGCGCGGTAGGTGCGTGCGCGTGCGTTGCCGCATCGCTTCTGCAGGCGACGGGTTATGCGAATAAGATGTTTCCTTTTCTTCCGACACTCCCCGTGTTTGTCGTAATTCTCATTGTTATTGCAATCGGTGCGCTTATCGGTGCGGTAAACGGCTTCTGCACGGCAAAATTCAATCTGCACCCGTTCATCGTTACGCTTGCAACCCAGCTCATCATCTACGGCGGACTTCTCATGTACCTCACGCTCGGAACGAACAACGGTCAGTCAATTTCGGGTCTTGATGCGAGTTATACGAATTTCATAAACGGAAGCTTTCTCAAAATCGGAAGCAGCGCGATTCCAAACTTCGTCTGGTATTCGCTCGGCATAACGGTGATAATGTGGTTCGTGTGGAACAAGACGGCGTTTGGAAAAAATATGTTTGCCGTAGGTTCAAACTCCGCGGCGGCGCACGTTTCGGGCGTAAACGTAACGCGGACGATTATTCTCGTATTCACTCTCGCAGGCGCGCTTTACGGCGTAACGGGCTTTATCGAGGGCGCGCGTATCGGCTCAAATAGCGCCGCAACGGGTCTCAACTACGAGCTTGACGCAATAGCCGCGTGCGTTATCGGCGGCGTTTCGTTCGTCGGCGGTATAGGAAAGATTCGCGGTGTCATAATGGGCGTTGTGCTTCTGCGAATCATCTTTGTAGGGCTTACCTTTCTCTCCGTCAACCAGAATTTGCAGTATATAATAAAAGGCCTTATCATCCTCATCGCCTGCGCGATAGATATGAGAAAGTACCTCGTAAGGAAGTAGAAAAATGAAGAATATTTACAAAGACGTAAAAATCTCCGTCAAGGTGCTTGACTTCGTTATAATGGCAGGCATTATGGCGCTTGCGGTGATAATCGCAATGCAGTTTTAAAAGAAAACAGTATCCTTTCGGATACTGTTTTTTGTGTATTTAAAGCCTTTCTTCGAGTCTTTTTCCTGCCGTCTGCAGAACGGAATTGAGAGACTGGTTGAGCGCGGGGTATTCGCTTGAGATATACTCGGGGGAGAGCTCGGGGAGCTTTGAATCCTCATTGTTCTCGCCGATTTTTACGTTCTCCGCCGCACACTTTATGTTAAATGAGTTGAGCGCCATTTCGGAGTTCGCGAGCTCTGCCCAGACTTCGTCGTTTATCGAGAAGAAGTCCTCACTGTTCTTTCCGCAGGCGTGGTAGAGGGTGCGGAAGACTTTGTAGATTGCGACATTGAAAAACATGGCGGTCTCGGAGATGAGCTTCTTGCTCTTCGCCTTGCCCACGATGTCGAAAATAAGGCTGACGGAGTTTACGACAAGCTTTTTCGAGAGCGCGGCAAGCATGCTTCCGCGAAGGACGTTGTCCTTTTCTTCTGACATATCGGGAAGATCCTCGGGCTTTATCGTGTAGTCCTCGCGTGACATGGTTCTGCCGAGGAGAAAGTCGCATGAAACCTTATAGAAGTCCGCGGCCTTTGCAACAAATTCAAGGCCCGGCTCGCGGAGACCGTTTTCATAATGTGAGAGAACAGCCTGAGAAACGCCAAGCTCTTTTGCAACCTTTCTCTGGCTCATTCCGCTTTCCTTGCGGAGAAGCGAAAGGGTTCTCGGAAAATTCGTATTCATCAAAAATACCCCCAAATTTCTGTAACAGTGTGTATATTATATGCCAAATTATACTATTTGTAAAGGGTTTTCAAAAAAGATGGAAAGTGGTATAATGGTAACAGGCAAAATTACGACAGGAGAGACGGCTATGAAATTCGGGCTTCTCGGCGAAACTCTTCGCCACAGCTTTTCAAAGCAGATACACTCGTGCTTTGGCGATTATGAATATGAATACTACGAAAAGTCGAGGGAAGAGGCAGAAGTTTTCATAAAAAGCCGCTCTCTTTCGGGGATGAACGTAACAATTCCTTATAAGGAGCTTGCGTTCTCCATCTGCGATGAGCTGACGGAGCTTGCCTGCGAGGCGGGGTGCGTAAATACCGTTACATACCGCGACGGTAAAGTATGCGGAGACAACACCGATGTTTTCGGGTTTATGTATATGCTTTCGCGCGGCGGTATTGAGCTTACGGGAAAGAGCGTTCTTGTCCTCGGAAGCGGCGGCACTTCAAAAACGGCGCAACTTGCGGCAACTCGGCTCGGCGCGGAAAGCATAACCGTTGTATCACGCAGCGGTGAGGTGAATTACGAAAACGTCTATGAACTCTGCGATGGAGCAGAGGTAATAATCAACACAACTCCTGTCGGAATGTATCCGAAATGCGGGGTGACCCCGATAGATATCTCGCGTTTTCCCCGTCTTTTGGCAGTTGCCGATGTTGTATATAATCCGCAGAAAACGCGCCTTTTGCAGGATGCGGAAGAACTTGGTATCCCGTGTGTCGGCGGGTTATACATGCTTGCGGCGCAAGGATACCGCGCGGCAGAGGTGTTTCTTGGAAAAAAGCTACCCGAATCCCTTATAGAGGATGCCGTGAAGTCGGTATCGCGCTCACTTTCAAACATTATCCTCATAGGCATGCCGGGAAGCGGCAAGAGTACGGTAGGCAGAATCGTTGCCGAGGCTCTCTCGCGAAAGTTTGTAGATACGGACGAAGAAATAGAAAAGAGATTCGGTGCTCCGTCGGAGATAATAACCGGGAAAGGCGAGGACGCCTTCCGCGAGATTGAGATGCAGGTGGTTGCGGACGTTGCAAAGGAAAGTGGACTTGTCATTGCAACCGGCGGCGGTGTGGTAGAGCGGGAGAAAAACCGCCTGTCACTTTCGCAAAACGGAAAGATATATCTCATAGAGAGGGAGCTTGCTTCTCTTGCGACCGACGGGAGACCTCTTTCAAAGGACATCGCAAAGCTTTATGAGCGGAGAAAAGAGAAATATCTGCGTTTTGCAGATGTAAAAATCGGAAACAACGAAAACGTGTCAGAAACCGCGTATAACATAATTGAAAAATTTACGGAATAGCGAAAAAACAGGGCAAAAAGTTCTTTACAAAAGCATTTAAATATGTTAAAATTGTCATGCTGGGAACTCTGCGTATGTGGGGGCCCTGTTTAGTTGTCTTCTTTTGAGAAGATGCAGATTATCTGCTTACATAACAGTTTTGATGCGAAGTTTTTCGCTTTATCGTTTGGAGGAAATGTTTTAATGGAGTTGGATCTCAAAAAAGTCGTGACTGTGCTTGTCGCGCACCTGAAGATAATACTTGCGGCAGCAGCAGCTCTTGGTGTTATATTCTTTCTTGTCAGCCAGTTTTTGCTGACCCCCGTATATACATCGCAGACGCTCCTCCACGTGTCGAACATGACAGAGAGAAAGTCGTCAATCGTTACGACAAGTGACGTTCAGGTTTCTCGTGAGCTTCTCGACACCTGCGTGGTTATCCTCAACAGCCGTACCGTTCTTGACAAGGTTGCAGAGCAGTCAGGTCTTGACTATACTGCAAATCAGATAAAAAATATGATTTCTGCGCAGTCAGTTTCCTCTACGGAAATTTTCAAGATTTCGGTTACTCACACAAACCCGAAAGAAGCGCAGATTATTGCGGATACCATCACGCGTGTTGCCCCTGCGGAGTTCAAGCGCGTTATGAACGGTGGTGCTGTCTCGATAGTTGACTATGCGACATACCCCGTTTCTCCTTCGGCTCCGAACATTCCAAAGAATACCGTTCTCGGTGTTCTTCTCGGAGGAATTGTTTCAGCGGCGTTGTTTATTCTCATCGAAGCTATGGATACCAGAGTTCGCGATGAGTTTACTCTTGAGGAAGAGTTTGGTCTTCCGATAGTCGGAGTTATTCCCTCTTTCGAGCTTTTGGAGCAGTCAAAGGCAAGCAAGTATGCAAAGAAAGAGAGGAAGAAGTAGTATGATAGGATTGGATTTTCTCAAGAGAAAGAAAGATGTTGCGAAATACGTCAGACGTTCTCTTATTTCGGACGAAAGCCATTTTTCCGTTATTGAAGCATACAAAAAGACCCGCACAAACTTTCTCTTTATGCTCGGCAGCGAGAAGAAAGTTGTTGCGTTTGCAAGCACCATCGCAAACGAGGGTAAGACAACAAACTGTTTAAACCTCGCAATCTCGTTTGCAAAAGTCGGAAAGAAAGTTGTCGTTATCGACATTGATATGAGAAAGCCACAGGTGCATAATTATCTCAACGTTCCGCTTTCTCCCGGTCTTTCGGATTTTCTCGGAAATTTCGTTTCCGACATTCCGATTTCCAAAACGCAGTACGAAAACCTCGATGTCATTTCGGCAGGTACATTGCCACCGGCTCCGCCTGAGCTTCTCATGACCCGTGAGTTTTCAGAGCTTCTTGACACTCTCCGCGAAAAGTATGATTACGTATTTATCGATACTCCGCCCGTGCATCTCGTTACGGACCTTGCAGTAATCGCCGCGAAGATTGATGGTGTGGTTTTCGTTGTTCGTGAGAAGACGGTTCCGGTTTCGGTTCTCCGCAAGTCAATTGAAAGCATTGAGACAGTCGGAGGAAAGGTTTTAGGATTTATCCTTAACGACTCTGAACGCAGTACGGCATTTTCAAAGTACAGCTACCGCAGAAGATATGCTGACAAGTACGGTTACGGATACGGTTACGGCTATTCTTCAAAGGAGCTTGAGGATCAGAAAAAGTTGTATGCCGAAAAGCAAGAAAAGGCAAAAGAAAAGAAATAGAAAGAACTTAAATCCAATATGTATGTAGATTTTCATTCCCACATCCTGCCGGGTGCTGACCATGGCTCACTCAGCTTGAAAACGAGTCTTGCCCAGCTTCGGAACGCTGCAGCGGCAGGTGTGGATACCATAGTTGCAACCCCGCATTTTTATATAGAAGAAGATTCTGTTGAAAGCTTTCTTCGGCGCCGCGAAGAGGCATTCTCTCTCCTTTGCGAGAATAATGCTTCAGGTATTGAAATCGTGAAGGCGGCAGAGGTTCAGCTTGGGATAGGCGTTTCCGAACTTCCGGATCTTGAAAAGCTTTGCGTAGGAAACACAAAGTATATTCTCCTGGAGTTTCCTCCGGAGCCATGGCCGTATTGGATATTTGACTTTGTTTCAGATATAATCGAAAAACGAGGTCTAAAGCCAATAATCGCCCATATCGACAGATATTCCGAGAAAGGAAGAGAAAAGATACTCTCTCTTCCCGCAAAGTTTCAGATGAACGCTGAGTCGATTATCGGATTTGGCAGAACGAAGAAAGAAAACCTCGCCCTCGCAAGGCAGGGCAGAGTTCATGTTCTTGGCAGTGATACCCACGGAAGCGGGGAGTCATCATACAGAGCTTTTTTTAAAGCTACAAAGAAAATCGGCGACGCGATGTCGCAGATTACAAGTGTTTCTCGTAAAATACTCGCCAAAGGTGAGTAAAAATAAAAAGCAAAAAGGAAAAATTTTTAGGGAAGGTGTTTATTATGAAAAAAACATTATCAATCCTGCTTGCAGTAGCTTTGTGCTTCACAATGTTCGCTACATTTGTTGGAGCTGAAGATGTTGCAGGAAACGCTCTTGCAGCATTCACTGATGCTCCGGCTACTGACAGCTGGAAGCATGCAGGTCTTGTAAGCGCAGTTGAGAACAATATCATGAAGGGTGACAACGGCGAAATCCGTCCGGATGACAACCTCACGCGTGCTGAACTCACAGCTATGATGGTTCGCGTTCTCGGCGCACAGAACGACAAGGCTGACATCGCTCACCTCGTTGACGTTGCAATTGATGCTTGGTACACAGACTACATCAAATCCGGTGTCGCAACAAAGATTATCACAGGAGCAGGCAACAAGATGATGCCGAATGATCCTGTTACACGTGAGCAGGCTTTTGCAATCCTTGCACGTACATTCGTTCTCGCAGCAGAGAGCCATGACACAGTTAACACATTTGATGATGCTCATCATGTTTCTGACTGGGCAAAGGATGCAACAGCAGCTCTCATTGAGAAGAACGTAGTTCAGGGTGGCAACGCAAATGACATCCGTCCGAAGGATAACGTAACACGTGCTGAATACGCAGCAATGCTCGACCGCATCGTTGGCGAGTATGCAAAGCCGGGTAAGAGCTATGCAGGCCAGACAATCAAGGGTAGCATCGTTATTACTGACCCGGATGTTGACCTCACAGGCGCAATCATCGAAGGCGACGTTATCATCGCTGACTCTCTCGGCGGAAAAGAAGTAGCAATCAAGGACGCTGCTGTCGGTGGCGACCTCGTTGTCCGTGCAGGTAACGTTACAGTTTCCGGTGAGACATCTGTTGGTAAAGTTGTTTACGGCAACCCGGTTCACTCTGCAAGCGTTAAGGCAGAAGACAGCGTAAAGGCTGACAAGGTTGTTGTTACAGAAAACGCAACAGAAGTCAAGAACGAAATTTCTGCTGAGAAGGTTGAAGTTTCTTCAAGCGATGCAAACGTTACACTCGGTGGTAACACAGAATACAAGGATGTTGCAATCGAAGGTAGCAACACAGAAGTTAAGGTTGAAGAAGGCGCAAAGGTTGAGAACGTTGTTGCAAACGGTTCTTCCAACACAGTTTCCGGTTCCGGTTCAGTCGGCAATGCTGTTGTAAACGGTGAGGGAACAAAGGTTGAAACTCCGAACACAAACGTTACTGACAACACTCCGGTTGCTCCTCCTGCAACAGGCGATGATGACAAGCCCACAACAGGCGATGATGATAAGCCGTCAACCGACAAGGAAGATGATAAGGAAGACGACAAGCCGACAACAGGTGGAAACAAAGTTGAAAGCTCCGTTCCGACTCCGTCAAAGCCGACAACTCCGGCTATTGCAAGAGCTTACATCACATACGATGATGAAAAGGTTGAAGCAGATGTTTCAGGCAATACTGTAACATTCGACCTCACACAGCTTTCTATCGAAACAGAGCTTGATAAAATCTATATTGGTACAAACACAGCAAGCACTTGCAAGCATGTTCTCGCATCATTCGCTACAAACAAGGAAGTTTCTGTTGCATCTATCATTGCTCAGGTTATTGATAACACAAACGATCAGCTCTTGATAATTGATGATAAGGATGTCTTCTCAATCGATGTTCTCGAGAACCTCGTATACGATGCAAGCTACTTGTACGAGCTTGAGTCAGGCGTTGACGGCAGCTTGCTCTTCCAGGATCTCTTTACAGCAAAGGGAATCAAGGTTGAGGATCTCGGCGACACATATAAGTCAACATTCACAGGAAAGATCGGCAATGAGACATTTACTCTCGTAATTATTACAAACGCTCCGACTTTCTAAAAATCAGTTAACTCTATAAGCAACAACAAGCGTCTGCAATCTTGCGGACGCTTGTATTGCACAGGTGAAAAATATGAAGAAAAAAACGAAAAAGGTTCTTGTAATTGTTGCATGCATACTTGTTGTTCTCGCCGCTGGAGGATACTTTGCCTACACTGCGGTGATGAATTATATCGGCGATAAAGCTATGGAGATGCTCGTTTCCAATCAGATTGAAGGAATGCTTGAGCGTGGAGAGCTTTCCATTGAAGAACTCGAGGAAATCGTTATCGCAGAGCCGATAGAAGAGTCTCCGCAGGATATTCAGCAAACTGAAGCTCCACCGCAGCAAACGGAAAAACCTGCTTCAAAGCCCGTTGAGAAAAAGCCTGCCGAGAAAAAGGAAACGGTAAAGGCGGCATCCCAAAAGGTTACGGATTCTATCTCCCGTGAAGAAAAGCAGGCGATGATGAAGCTTATTTCCTCGCGTCTCACCAAGGCAGACATACAGTATGCGGCGTCCCTTGCTGCAGGCGGTCTCGAGGGCGATGAGATTTCAAAGGCATATAAGCTCGCAAAGTCCCGTTTCACAGACGATGAGATTGTTCAGGTAAAAACCTATTGGCACCGCTATAAATCAATGATATTGAAGAAGAAACCTAAAACAGAAGAGAAAAAGTGAGAGAAACTCACCGCGTATTTTCGCGGTGAGTTTTTGTAGTGCAGAATTAAACAAAAAGAGGAAGCCACTGTGTTGACAAAGCACGTGCTTGTTGCTAAAATGACATAGATGGGATAGCGGAAATTAAAATATAAAAACGGAGAAAGATATGAGTAATATTATAGAAATAACTGATTTTATGGCGGAAGAGCTGGATGTCTACGCCCGCCTCACGGAAGCACAGCTCCTAAACCGTGAAGAACCGAAGAAGGGTCAGTTTATAGCAGAAAGCCCGAAGGTAATCCACCGCGCGCTTGATGCAGGGTGTGTTCCGCTGTCTTTCCTCTGCGAGATACGCCACATAAACGGAGAGGCGCGCGACGTCATCGCGCGTTGCGGCGATATTCCCGTATATACGGCGGAGTTTGACGTGCTCACGTGTCTTACGGGATATAAGCTCACGCGCGGAATGCTCTGCGCGATGCTCCGTCCAACCCGTCCGACGGTGGAGAAAATTTGCCGCAATGCGAGGAGAATTGCCGTTCTTGAAGAAATAATGAACCCGACAAACCTCGGCGCAATCTTCAGATCAGCCGCCGCGCTCGGTATAGATGCCGTGCTTCTCACTGCAGGGTGTTCAGACCCGCTCTACCGCCGCTCGGCAAGAGTGAGCATGGGAACTGTTTTTCAGGTGCCGTGGGCGTTCTTCGAAAAGGACGAGGACTGGCAGAAAACGCTTTCGGAACTTGGCTTTAAGACCTGCGCCATGGCACTCCTTGATGATACGCTTGATATAAGAGATGAAAGGCTGCAGAGCGAAGAAAAGCTTGCAATCGTCCTCGGAACAGAAGGTGACGGACTGAAGACAAGCACGATTGCCGACTGCGACTATACGGTAAAAATTCCGATGTCGCACGGCGTGGATTCACTCAACGTCGCCGCCGCATCCGCCGTCGCATTCTGGGAACTCGGCAAAAAATAGTTGATTTTGAAAACGAACTGTAATAATTAAAGCTAATATAACAAAACAAAATCACTGTGAGAGAGCCTCACAGTGATTTTTTGGAAACTTGACTTACTTTGCGGGATATTATATAATAAACCGAAAGAAAGCACCAAGGAAAAATTTTCTTTGCAAAGACTATTTGAGCAGGTGATGAAATGAATAAATCATTCAGAAAATTCACAGCAATATTCATGGTATGTGTGATGTTTCTGTGCCTGGGCGCATGTGCGCCGGTAGAGAGTGGAATCGGCAAAGCAGAAACAGTTCAAGCTACCGTTATTGAGATCGAAAAATACGGCCATGCTGTGTTGGATATTAGCGTTGCAGAGTTTAACGAAAAAGGATATGAACTTGGAGATGTTGTTTGTGTTCGTTTTGATTCCTATGAATCAGAAATGCCATTCTTTGACGGATACTATACAAATCCCGGGGATGTTCTGCTCCGAGGGATTTCTGCGGAAGAAAATATCGCAGTATGCATTAACTACGGCGACTTTTCTGCTGAAACAGGCATAACGCTCGGAGATGCCGTTGAGATTACGTTGGCTGAAAAAGCCGGAAAGCTGGCATATCAGGAGCTTTACGCATTGCAGTACAGTGACAATCGAGCAGATTATTCCGACGATGCTGCATTTGCCAACTTCCGCGCTGTGACAGCAGGAACCATCGGCGACGGCAAATTGTACAGAAGTGCCTCTCCTATCAACAACAAGCACGGACGCGCCGGATATGCAAATGATTTCATTGCTGATGCAGGTGTCGCAACTGTTCTGAATCTTGCCGATTCAATAGAGGATATTGAGGAATACTGTGAAGCAGAGGATTTCGATTCAGAATATTACCGCAGACTCTACAAAGCAGGGAAAGTAATGGCGCTCGATCTGGCAGGAAACTTCTTCACGGATGATTTTGCTCAATCTGTTGCTGAGGGATTAAGTTTTCTTGCACATAACGAGCCACCATATTGCATACACTGCACAGAGGGCAAAGACAGAGCAGGATTTACAGCTATGCTGTTAGCAGCATTGATGGGCGCAGAACTTGAAGAAATTATTGATGATTATATGCTCAGTTTCTATAATTACTATGGTATTGATAAAGAAAACGAGAATGAAAGATACGAGGTTGTTCTCAACAACAATCTATATGCAATACTATACTACATAACAGGTGTAGAGACGTATGAAGAGTTGGAACAAGTTGATTTAGAATCTGCAGTAACGAAATATTTACTTAAAGCAGGTATGGCCAAAGACGATATCCTTACACTAAAAGAAAAACTCAACTGATTTCATTCCACACATAGCATAATAAAAAAGACAGGGGCAAACTGCCCCTGTCTTTTCTTTATCCTTCTGCGTCGAGCATATTTTCAATAAAAATTCCGTAGCCCTTTGTCGGGTCGTTGACAAGAACGTGCGTCACGGCACCGACTATCTTTCCGTCCTGAAGTATCGGGCTACCGCTCAGGTGTGATGTCAATATGGGACAACAAATTTCTTTGAAATTCGACATTTTAAATCATATATTTGTTATTCCGCTGGACGAACATGCCTTTCGTCACCGATTTCATAATAGTTTATTTTCATTTTATCAAAAAAATCTGCAGCGAACTTTTCTACATCATCTAACGTCCAATCGCAGAAATAACGCATATTTATAACTTTGTTTCCTTCACCAATCGTAACTTGCATTTCAAATTCATATGCATCTATCTCCTTCAGTTCTGTTTGCATTTTTTCAGGAACGCGGCTAAGATCATATTTCAATATATCAATAAAATGCTTTTTGCCGATCTCATCATCAAACCTCTTTTGATATCTGCAAATTACGGCTTTATCATCAAATTGCGAAGGTTTTTCTTTATGATAACCCTTGCTAAGAATATATTCTTCGGTCACTTATAATACTCCTTATCTAATTTTATTTTAATATTAAACCAAATCAAAAATTCTTATTTTCAGTCGTTGTTACTCTACATAAGAAATAATTCGGTTAAATAGGTTTTTAAAATTATTAATACATTTTTCGCCCAATTCAAATATGCCGTTTTGGACAGCATTGCTCAACAATTTTGCTGTAAGTGTTTTTCCAAGTGTTGTAGAGGTGTTTGTAACATTACAGAAACGAGATATTTCTTCATGTGTAACTATATTCTCTATTAAGCACTTGCCATTATCATTTTTGTATGTTTTAGAATCAATATCGCTTTGGGTAATATCGGTAAGAAAACAATATTGTTTCCCTAGTTCATAAAACATGTTTTGGCGCATATATTCGCCTCCTGTTTCTACTCCCGCTTTATCATAGTCAAAAACAGCAATATATTTACAGCCCCATCCATGAAGAATGGAACAAATATTTACGCAGTTAGACGCCCCTACGGAAGGGATAATTGCATATTTATTTGGCTCTATATTCAAAACTTTAGCCATCATACAAATATAGATATAGTCGCTCATGCCCTCTGTAACAATATTAATTTTATCTTTAGCTGGCCCAAAAGTATCATTTAAATCCATTCCTATAGCATTAATTATTGGCGCTAATGTGTCTTGTTGACTTTCAGGGGCGATTCTAGCATCGTATGCTGTTTTATATATTTTAGTATATCCATCTGTATTTTTTACAACGGCTCGAATTCTATGTACACCATTATGTTCGATATCAAGCATATATGGAGAATGTGTTGTATATACAACCTGATTTCCTTGATTTGCAAGATGATTAAACAATTTGATTAATTCTTTTTGAGCTCTGACATGCAACGAGGAGCCTGGTTCATCAAGGAGGTATACGGTATTGCGTCCAATGAAATCATGAGCTTGTGCATCTATGAATGTTTCCAAATACCACCGAAGACCATTACTTCTTTCCGATAACATAAGAGCAGCACCGTCTTCTGACTGAACTGTTAATGAAACCACATTAGAGTTAAAGTCAAGTTCTAAATAAACCCTCTCTGTTTTATAAAAATTTTGAAAAGGTTGATTAACTTTTTCTTGTACTAATTTATTAATTTTCTTGCGACTTGATATTTGTTGTGGAGAATTCCCAGAGCGAACAGCATTAATGAATTCGTCAGCCGATACCTCCAATATAGAAATTAAGTCAAATAACAATCCTACTGAATTAGCTGACGAAGGTTTCAATTCTTTTTCCACCTCGTCAAGCTTATATGCAGTTTGTAAATGTTTGTTTGCACTGCGATAGAAAAAGTGTGGCAGTATTAATATAAAATTACGCATATGATCTTCAACATCTTTTAGCGCATCCTCAAAAGCTATTTTGCTTTCAACTGGAACTAAATTTTTCTTTTGGTTAAAAAACGTAAGAGCATTTAAGATTTTTGGCACATTTAAACTTTCTGTGTTTTTTAAAGTAGAAACATAGGTTTTAAAATTTGTTAGCTCTTGATCGCGTAATTTAAAAGGATTGGTTCCCAGTGATTCAATAATTAGATTAAATGATTCAACATAACTTCTAACTGTATTATTGTAATGCTCAAACATTCCACCAATTAGCTCATAATTGTTTTTGGATAAAATGATTTGAGTATCTTCGACTATGCCATTGTTAATATCATTTGTTGACGGCTTTATAATAACCACATATTGTATTTGACTTCCCTCTAAAGCTGTTCTGTTTAATTTTTCAGGTGCAAAAGCAGTCGATTTGTTACCTATAAAATCAATTTGAGATAATCCATCCAAAACATTGCTTTTTCCACTTTCATTTTTCCCTATGACAGCAGTTACCCTAGGTTCAAGAATAATTTCTGACTCGTCATAATCTCCTATTGATTTATAATTAATTAGTTTTACTGAATGTATATACAATTTAAATCCCCCTTTTTCTAGTTTGTACTATTCCAATAAATCTTGCACATACAAGTTTTATCCCACACATAAATGTTAGACTTTTTGTTAATGCTAAGTATTTCAATAACTTTTTAGACAAACTCAATTACATCCTCAATTTTCACATCAAGTTTTTCGCAAATACGAAGTAGGATATCAACACCGACCGATTCATCCTTGGTTAACTTTTGTACAGTGGTAGTGCTTATTCCTGTGAGCTTTCGCAAGTCAAGTTTAGTCATATTTTTATCAAGCAGGAGGTGCCACAATTTTTTATAGCTTATTTTCATTTATCAGCACCACCTTTTTGAGATTCTAAAAGTTTTACACTGCTGTTGCCGATAAGTGTTGTAAGCTGTTCTATCGCCATTGTATTCAGTCTTTTTAAACGGTCACTTTGTGGAATTCCTTGCTTTATAAGTTCAGCATTCATGCTTTCAAGATTGGAAAGTACGATAAGTTGCTGGATTGTAGCATAGTCCCTGATATTTCCTTTCTTATCAGGATTTTCAGCACGCCATTCCTTAGACGTTTTTCCAAACAAAGCTACATTCAGGACTTCTGCCTCACTGGCATAAGTTATTCCTTGTTGTGCCGGAGTAACCCCAAGCGGAATAAGCTTGTCCTTAATTGCGTCAGTATGTATTTTATAATTAATCTTTGAAATAGTTCTGTTTACATTCCATTCTAATGATAAACGGCTATTTTCATCAGATTTAAGCCGTTGATAATCTTTAATAATATATAGCTTAAATTCTGCAGATACCCATGAAGCAAATTCAAAGGCAATATCTTTGTGGGCAAATGTTCCGCCATATCTCCCTGATTTTGAGATAATACCAATAGCATTCGTATTTTCAATCCATTTTTTAGGAGACATTGTAAATGCATTTGCACCGGCATCTTTTTTAAACCCCTCGAATTCGACGGGTTTAAAATCGGGGTTGTTTAACTGTTCCCATAAACCCAAGAATTCAATGGTATCTTTATTTCTCATCCAGTTCTGTATAGTTGCAGTTGGATCATCACTTTTGTATCTTGCAATATCAGTAAGCGAAATATAATCGTTCTCGTTACCTTCCGAGATTACAGCAATTTCATTACCATTAGCATTTATTGTAGCCTTCATTTTCCTTCACTCCTACGTATCATTATGTATAATAATATTATAGCATATATTATGCTATTTAGCAATATTGTTTTCGTATTTGCGAAATTATTTGTCTTTCAAAGCAACTAATGCTCTTTCTTTACATGTGTTATACACTTCTAAACTCATAATTACAAGCTCGCCAACACCGTTTTTTATAATGTGGATTGCATTTTTGGTTTCTGCACAACGTTTGCTGAGTTCTCCGGTATTTTTAAGAGCTTTAATGTTTATAAACAAAGGCATATATTCAAGCACTTTAGCAACGTCTATCTCACCATCTATTATGTATGGACTGAGATAATTATCAAAAAAGTCTGCATCCATAATAACCATTTCGGGTGTACCATTGCGTGTAACATAAACTGGGACCTTGCACTCCTTACAGTAATTAACAATACCGCTTGTGTCCTTTAAATAAGATAATGGGATGTACTTTGACATATTAAATTCCTCCTTATTTTTTTATTATTATAAATTTGTCCTTCTATAAGGTAATAACGGTTAAAAAATATAAAATTAGGTCACTTGATGAAAAATGTAATGTAATTGTAATGTTATAATTGAAATAGTTCATTAATTCTCTTCGTATAATGATCTTGGCTCATAATGACCATTACTTCGTATCCATTTTTTATAACACTTATTGGTGCATCTGTTTTTAAACATCTTAGAGAAACTTCACTTGTGAGTTTAAGTGTTTTAATAGGGAACGAGTATGGGACACCAATATATTCTTTTGAGTAGTCGACATTTCCATCTGCATCACGACATCTCATATGTTCGTTGAAAAAGTCAGAACTCATTATTACGAGTTCTGTATAACCATTTCTTGTAACAAAAATAGGTTCTTTAATCTGTTGACACATATCACAGATAAATGTTGTGTCTTTTAATGTTGATAATGGAA
>JAZQSI010000177.1:0-1768 GCA_045629985.1 Eubacteriales bacterium | reverse complement strand
CCTTGCGAATAACCTCACGGTCAATAAGCGGAGCGTTCAGATCTACGCCTAATTCCTCGCATTTTTGAATTGCAAGCTCGTGTCCTTGCAAGGCTGCCTTTCTATACCAAAAGATTGATTGGTCTATATCGGCATCGGCGGCTTCATAGTGTTTTGCAATATTATATTGAGCATCGCTATCGCCGTTGTAAGCCAACAAGCGCAAAGCGGAGTCGTATAAGTTTTCGTTTGCCATAGCTTAAAATTAGATTCCTTCGTCTGTAATATCCATAATATCTGCAACATTGCATTCCAACGCAGAACATATTTTGACAAGAATATCAGTATTCACGTTCTCATTTTTGCCAAGTTTTGCGAGAGTTTTGGTTGAAATACCTGCCTTGAGTCGCATCTGAGTCCTGCTCATATCACGATCAATCAGCATCTTCCAAAGCTTGTTGTAGCATACAGCCATATCACACCATCTTAAATTAGAGAAAATTTTACATAATAATTATAACATACTGTATAGCAAATTGCAAGTGTTTTGTGTATGTTCGGAAATATTATATTTACATTCGGTAATGGCTTTGAATAAAGATAAGGCATCGAATTTCTCCGATGCCTTATTCTTTGTTTATTGCTCCCCAACATTTTGGGTGCGGTATTTAGTTTCCGTTGAGTATTTTTTCGCATACATCCGGCTCATAGCGGATGCTGTCAATCAATGCTTTAATCTTGGGATCAGCCATAATCTCCCTTACCTTGTTGCGGTCAGATTCCTCCTGTACCTCGTATTCTATGTAAAGCTCGAAGGCGTTCTGACCGTCCTCGTTTTCGGGATAGCGTGTTCTTTCCTCATAGTGTTCATACGACCATGAATTATCTCGGTAAAACACACCTTTTCCGATCATACCGCCACGGTTCACCTCGAAGATATCCGACATCGTTTCGTGGCATCCCATCTTGAGAAAACCATTCAATTCTTCATCGGGTGTTTTCTCTGTTTCATAGGGGCAAAGCATGAGTTGAAATTTTCCGTCAAGCGTTTCGAAGGTGAGGGTGTCGGGGGCTGTTGTGATGCTGTCGGGAACAAGACACAGTCCGTCCGGCATGATATATGAAATGCTATGTGTGTATAAGCGACCGTTCTTTAAGTATAACATTATTTCTTCTCCTTTGGTAGATAATACGACCACGCTGTATTAAACGCTCCAAGAGACACAAGCTTGATCGCTATTTCTGTTCTTGTCTTTACTCCGAGACTTTTCACGGAGAGTATTTTTTCTTCTGTTAGCTCCATAACGTCGGCAACTGTATTACATCCGATTTTCTTTAGGTTGTTGAATGCTCTGATCGAGAGGTCGAGTTCTTCGAGGGGGATGTTGAATCCTCGCTCGTTGTATTCTTTTTCTTTTTCTGCTTTCCTCTCGGCAATCAGCTTCTCGTAAGCCACTTTGCCGTATTTGATATATCCAAGACGAGGAGGCGTTGAGAGATGGTGGAGAGCCTTGTGTTCCTGACTTCTAATTCGCTCCAAGGTTACGCCAACAATCTCGCCTATCTCACGCAGAGTTTTGCGTTCTTGATAGCGGAGCTGCAAGATCTGTTGCTCTCTTTCGGGCAAAGAGGCTATGATGTGTGCGAGGCCGTCGATCTTATCTTCCGTTATCTCATCAGCATTAAATTCAAAACACGTTTGCTCTGCTGCGATTGTTTTGAGAAGGTTGATCGGATATTCATCACAGAGTTGTTCTATCCTCGCCACATCAAACATCCTTTCTGATCT
>JAZQSI010000176.1:0-3869 GCA_045629985.1 Eubacteriales bacterium | reverse complement strand
TAGTGCTTATTGTTTTTCTTAAGCCAATCAAGAAACTCCTTCGCGCCATCAAGAAGACGGTTGCCATGGTATATAACACCGTCCATATCACATATAAAACCTTGTTTGTTAAGTAATCTTTCCATAAGTTTTTTCCCTTTCAAATTGCTGTATTTTTATTATATCACTTAAAATCTGACTTTGCAATAAACGAAAAACCGCCCAGCGGGCGGTTTTTTAACATTAGTTGATGGTAAGTGAGTAGTTGCAGAGGTCGTAATACTGTGTAACGTGGACATAATAGGTCTTGCCGCGCTCAAAATCACTGACCGACTGCGACATGTTCTGTACGCCACGGAAGTCTATGACCTTATAGCCAAGGTTATCATAGATTGTGAGTTTCACCTTTGCAGAGGACTTGATGCCCGAAAGTGAGAATGTGTGGTCACCGCTTCTTGACGGAACAAATGTATAGACATTGTCCTGACCCGTATATTCGAGGCTGTCGTTTACGCGCGCAAGGTCGGAGATGTTGAATGTCGGCTTCTGGAGACCTATAGACAATGTGTAATCACAGGTATCGTAATACTGCATTGCACAGATAGTGTATGTCTTTCCTTTTTCTAACTCGCCGATCGGCTGCGACATGTTCTGCACGCCACGGAAATCAATGACCTTATAGCCGAGGCTGTCGGTAACAAGAACCCTTACCTTTGCCGATGCCTTTATACCGTCAAGTGTAAGCGAGTAAGTTCCACTTCTCGGTGCGGTGAATGTGTAATAGTTCTCCTGATTCGTGTATGTAATCCTGTCCTTGACTACGTTGTAGTTGGTGATATTGATTGAACCCTTATGAGAATTTACATTAAGGCGATTCTTGATAATTGCGGGAACGGAAAGAACTCTGCTGTCGCGTGCGTTTATTGCATTGCAAACCATAACCGCAATGTCGCCGCGTGTTGCATAAGAGCCCTTCTTACCCCTTAAGCTGTTTGTGATGCCGTTTGCATTTGCAATCGCAATATACGGTGCTGACCAGTCGAGCGCATTCGGCATAAGGCATCTGTCAAACCTGATAGCGCAAACGACCATCTTGATTGCTTCTTCGTACTTTACATAGTCGCCCGGACGGAACTTTCCGTTACCGTCGCCGCCAATGATGCCGTTATCTGCGGCATACTTAACATATCCGCTTGCCCAGTGGCTCTTTGCCGTATCCCAGAACTTTGTTGTAGTCTTTGCAAGAGACTTCTTGCCAAGCATTCTGCAGATAATGGTTGCCATTTCTGCACGTGTTATCGGCTTTGATGCTCCGAATGTGCCGTCCTCGTATCCATTGAGGATACCTTTGGACGCAAGCGTCTGTGCACTCTTTGCGTAATACTCATTTCCCTTTACATCCCTGAAGCTTGCTGCAAGAGCGGTTGACGCAAATGAGAAAATGAGCACGAGTGCAAGAAACATTGATAATAAACGTGTGGTCTTTTTCATATTTATCCCCCTTATTGTAATTACCAAAATTATACTACCAAATCTCTTATTTGTCAATTTGAGCCGAGAGAAAATCCCCCGGCTCAAATGTCTTACTTATCAAAATTTGTTGCGTTGCGAAGCTTTACCATCTCAAAGTTGAGAACATACTCAACCTGGCGAATCTTCCACTCAAGATGCTCGCGGTCACCGAGATAGAGCATCGACGGCTCCCAGCCGAGGCGGGAATCAACCTCAACAAGCGGAATTGTGTTTCTTGCGTTCTCAATCTCAGCGTGGAGAAGAGCTTCCATCTCGTCTAAAATCTTGTTAAGACCGTCTTTCGTAAACTCGGCGTTCATACGGCACTTTAAGATGTAGAACTGCTTTGCGTTGTAGTTTGTCGTTACACAGTTTGCGATGTATTTTCCGAGGTTTATCATGCGACAAAGCTTCTCGTTCGGGTTCTTTATCGTCTCAAAGAGCGCGATACCCTCGTCCATAAGACGGCGGAATGTAGCAAGCTCTTTGAGCTCCGTATGGATACGGAGGTTCAAGATGCACTCGCGAAGCGGCTCGGAAACGAATGCCGCGTGCTCCATACCGGTATCATATCCAAGACCGACAACGAGAGAGCCGAACATAGCCTCAGGCTGTTTCTTCGGCTTTGACTTATGATAAATCGTGAACGGATATGCAGGGCCTACGCGTCCCGGACCTGTGAAGTCCGCGTGAGACGGAACGTAGTGGGTTATACCCTCGCTCCAGAGGTCAAATGCCCTTTTTACTGTTTCGAGGTTTTCCTCGCCGTATTCAGAGATAAGAATTTTATCGAGAATTTCATCAAGCGGCTCAAAGGGCACGAGGAAAGCGTGCTTTGAAAACTTTGTTATGATAGACGGAGTGAAGCCGTGGTGGTGAGCATCCATGCTTCCGCAGAGATTCCATTCGGTAATTGCATGGCGGATGCCCTCGTATCTTCTCATCCACTGATACGGCATCGGCTCGTACGGCACCATACCGAAGTCCCACGTTACGCCTGCAGACTGTGTCATTGCATAGAAGCGGATACCGCGCTTCTTTGCCGCAATCGCCTCACTCGTGAAGTACGGACCCGGTCCTGCGTATGAGAGCGAGTAGTCGGAAACTGCCATCGTCACGCCGTCAACCGTCTTGTTGTCAAACATTTCAAATGTAGCTTCAAAAGTAATATCCGTCGGGAGCTTATTGATGAGAGCAATTCTTGCCTCTTCAGGCTGGAATCCCCAGTTGTAGCTCCAGAGAACGATGTCTGCATCAGGCTTTACGTTTCTTACGGCGTTTTTAACAACCTCCATAAGGCTCGCAACTTCCTCACACGGATACCAGCCCGGCCAGGGCTTGCCATCGGGAATCTCGGGCTGTGGGTCAGTCGAGAGCCACTTTGAAGCGTGCGGATCTCGGCTTCTTGCCTCAACAACCTCACCGACCATCGTTACGCCGCGAAGACCCGGGCAACGGCGGAAAAGCTCGCCGTAGGTGCTGTCGTAATACTCTGCCGCACCCTCATCATCGGGGTGGACAAGGCTCTTGAAGAAGCTGTAAGCGTAAACGTCGATACCGTACTTTGCGGCACGGTCAATAAGTGAGTTGAAGTCGAGGTAACCGACTCGTGTCTGGTTGATGCCCGTTGTGAAAACGAGAATAGCATCACGTCCTTCGTGGGCGATGCGTGAGAGATAGTCATCTGGCCACTCTTCCATACCGTAGCCTGAATGTACCATGAGCGGCGCCATTGCAGGCTTTTTGCGAATCTCGCCACGCTTAATGTAAGGCGCGTGAGCAAAAGTCATAAGGTCTTCGAGGTAGTAAAGCGCCGCTGCAACGCCGCGGTCGTCATAGCCAAAAACCTCAATACCGTCTGCTACGTTGATAAAGAAGCCTTTGTATCCCTCTGCCTCTCCGAGAGCCACGCCCTCATCCTTTGCAAGAGCAAGACGGATAACGTTTTTACCCTTGTTTTCTCCCTTTTTGGAGAAGGTCGCAGAAACGTTCATCGATGTTGCAAGGAAGTCGATGAAATCCTTTGCCGCCGTGTTGATGACAATATTGTCCGTATTACCAATTTCGATTATCACACCGTCAGCTATTTCAAGCTCGTTTTCTTTCGGGATATAATCAAAATTTCTTATGTTTTTTTCATGAATTGTCAGAAGCTTTTTTCTGAAGTCGTATGCTTTTTCAATTATCATTATAATCACCTCATTATACCTTGATTTTAGCACATCGAAAAGCTGTTGTATAGTAGCATTTTCCGACTAAAAAAGAGCAGGGATTCCCCTGCCCTTTTTCTATTCAAAATAAGACTTGAAGAAATCTGCAAGCGGCATATCACAGATAGCCTCGCACATCCAGTAGTTTCCGAGCTGGTTTCCGCAGAG
>JAZQSI010000175.1:0-2490 GCA_045629985.1 Eubacteriales bacterium | reverse complement strand
GTCTGCAAGTGCTACCGTGAGGCCTCTCCGGGCTTTATGCGCACCTTTGCAGGTTTCCACAACTGGACAAAAGAAGCAATGGACGAATTTGCAGACTACTATGAAAAAATGCAGAAGAAGACAGATACGCCGATGTATCTGACTCCGGGAATGGGTGCATTGCATTTTTCGGATGAGGAAATCGCGAAATACTGCGATGATGTCGCCGAGCGCCTTGCTTATCTTTACTACGAAAAAGATGTAAAGCATATCCGTTACTATTGCTTTTCCAACGAGCTTTCCCGCGTTATGTACGGCGTTCTCGCCGATAATCTTCCGCTTTTCAAAAAATATCACGAAGGGCTTTATGCGGCTTTTCAAAAAAAGAATCTCCCTATAGGGCTTCTTGCAACCGATGCAAGCGGATACGCCGATTGGGATAGAACGATCGACTGGGCAATTGAGAATATGCCCGATATCTCCGAAGACTTCTGCGTGCATATCTATGAACGCGGATACGACATATACAGCCTTGAATTTTATGACTTCTTCGCTGAAAAATGCAAGGAGATAGTCGGAAAATCCATCGAATGTTTCGGAAAACGCGTTATTCTCGGTGAGATGGGAACGCAGAAAAACGAAGGTCAGCTTACTTTCAACAAGGGCACGGTTGTTGACACCTGCCGTTATTTCAGCGACCCTTACGAGCAGGCATATTGCGGACTTATGTTGACGGAAATGGCGTTTGCCGCTATAAATTCAGGCGTTTTTGCCGTTGCTTACTGGTCGTATATTGACCATCCCGATCCTTACAGCTGTGCATGCTCAACCTCGGGCGACGAGTATGCAAAGAAATGGAGCGAGGGAGAGCGATTCTTCTCCACCACCGCAGACAGCAAATACAACAAGTGGGGCTTTTTGAAGTGGGACGACGAAAACCTCGACTACGGAGCACGGGCACATTATTGGTGCATCGCGCTTCTCACCAAGTTCTTTAAGAGAAACTCTAAGGTTCTTGACATTGAATCTCCCGATAAGAACATAAGGGCATGCGGCATCTTCAACAGAGATAAGAGTGTAACCGTTGGCATGGTAAACCGCAACAAGACGGCGGTTGAGATTAAGCTCGATGGAGACTTTTTCAAAAAAGATATCAGAGTTTATGAATTTGACCCCGCAAATGTCCCGTATAACGAGTTTGCCGATTTGCAGGACTTTTCTGCAGTAATATCCAAGGATAATCCCACATACACTCTCAAGCCGGAGAGCGTTACATATTTTACAACAGACTATATCACAAAGGCTGAGAGCGTCGAGGCTGAAATTCTTGAGATTTCAGGCGGCACACTCCGCTGGAGCGAGGTTGAGGATAAAAACCACTGCTATTACAGGGTATTTTCTTCTGATAGCGCTGATTTTGTTCCATCAAGAGAAAATCAGATAGCCTCTACCGTTGCAACAGAGCTTTCTTCAGACAAAATAAAGCGCTTTGCGAAGGTGCTTTCTGTCGATACAAGCGGAAATATTTAAAAAAGCAGCTTTCTGCACACAAAAAAGCCAAGTCTTTCGACTTGGCTTTTTTATTATGTTCGTATCTTAAATTACTTAAGGTTGAACCATGCCTTCTTGCCGAGGTAGATTGCGCTGTCGCCAAGCTCTTCCTCGATGCGGAGAAGCTGGTTGTACTTTGCAACACGGTCTGTACGGCTCGGAGCACCTGTCTTGATCTGACCTGCGTTAAGAGCAACTGCGATGTCAGCAATTGTTGTGTCCTCTGTCTCGCCAGAACGGTGAGAAACAACAGCTGTGTAACCTGCGCGGTTTGCCATCTGGATAGCGTCGAGAGTCTCTGTGAGAGAACCGATCTGGTTAACCTTGATGAGGATGGAGTTACCAACGCCGAGGTCAATACCCTTTGAGAGGCGCTCTACGTTTGTAACGAAGAGGTCGTCACCAACGAGCTGAACCTTGTCGCCGATAGCCTTTGTGAGCATGCCCCATGCTTCCCAGTCTTCTTCAGCAACACCGTCTTCAAGAGAGATGATCGGATATGTTGAAGTGAGCTTCTTCCAGTAGTTGACAAGCTGCTGCTTTGTCATTGTCTTCTTTGCCTTCGGGAGGAAGTATGTGCCGTCTTCCTGATACCACTCGCTCGATGCAGCGTCGATAGCGATCATGAAGTCGTCGCCCGGCTTAAAGCCTGCCTTCTCAACAGCCTCGAGGATAACCTTGATAGCGTCCTCGTCCTTCTTGAGGTTCGGAGCGAAACCGCCTTCATCACCAACAGCAGTTGTCATGCCCATACCGCTGAGAACTGACTTGAGGTTATGGAAGACTTCTGTGCACCAACGGAGTGCTTCAGAGAAGCTCGGTGCGCCAACCGGCATGATCATGAATTCCTGGATGTCAACGTTGTTTGATGCGTGAGCACCACCGTTGAGGATATTCATCATCGGAACCGGAAGAGTCTTTGCGTTTACGCCGCCGATGTATGTGTAGAGCGGCATCTGG
>JAZQSI010000174.1:0-1767 GCA_045629985.1 Eubacteriales bacterium | reverse complement strand
TGCAAGCTCCTGTAAAATCTCGGTCGGGCAAGATTTGCCTTCCTCTGTGATGTAAAGAGCCTCGCACTCGCCACGTACCTGACGGCACATAGCGTCTCTGTCAATTATCATGCACGAAAGCCAGTAGTTCGGAGTTGAATTTTCAAAATCAATCGGGTTCATTTTTACGGGAAGATCAGCAAAGCCTTCCTTGTATCTCTCGTAAATCGCCTTTTTCTGCGCGATATGCTCATCAAGATACGGAAGCTGACCGCGCACCACACCTGCGATGACGTTGCTCATACGGTAGTTGTAGCCGACCTCTTCGTGCTGATACCACGGAGCATTCTCGCGGCTCTGGGTTGACCACTTTCGTGCCGCGTTTGCGGCGTCAATGTCATCGGTAAGAAGCATACCGCCCGAAGATCCCGTTATAATCTTGTTTCCGTTAAATGAGATGCAGTTATATGTACCGAGAGAGCCGGTCTCGCGACCCTTGTAGGTAGCACCGAGTGACTCTGCCGCATCCTCAACGATTATTGCACCGTGACGATCACATATTGCCTTGATCTCATCAAACTTTGCAGGAGTACCGTAAAGGTGAACGAGAACAACAACCTTCACTTCAGGGTACATCTCAAAAGCCTTTTCAAGTGCAACAGGGTCCATATTCCATGTGTCATACTCCGTGTCGATAAAGACGGGGATACCGCCCTCATACACAACGGGGTTTACGGTCGCGCCAAAGGTAACGTCTGTGCAGAAAACGCGGTCTCCTGCTTTCACTCCTGCAAGCTTCATTGCAAGGTGAAGCGCCGCAGTACCTGCAGAAAGTGCAACTGCCGCCTTGCATCCGACACGCTCACATACAAGACGCTCGACCTCGTTTATGTTCTTTCCGACGGTTGACATCCAGTTTGTGTCGAAAGCCTCTTTCATATAGACAAGCTCTTCTCCGTGCATTGTCGGGGAAGAAAGATAAATTTTTTTGTTTTCTTCTGCCATAAATATCATCTCTGTTTCGTAAAAAGTCAACAAAACCGCAATTGTACGTATATATTATAATATATACGTAATAATAAGTCAACAAAGTAAATCGGGCTGACAAGCAATTTGTCAGCCCGATTTTTATTACTTTGCAAATTCTATGAACTTGTCTGCGGAGAGCTTGTCGTATCCCTTGATGAATTCTGAAAGTTCAGCAGCTATCTTCTTTGCACCGCCGACATCATCACTCTCGATATTGAGCGGGAGAAGCGGATCGTGAAGCGAAAGTCGGAGGAGGAACCAACCGTTGCCGTGTGCCTCATCGAGATTTACACGGACGCCCTCGTAGTTTGAGGGGGCAAGGCTCCAGCCTTCTTTCTTCTCAGCATAAGCTGTAAGCTCGTCGATAACGTTCTGACCGTATGCCTTAAAGTCATCGAGGAGAATGTTCATGCGGAACTCAACGCTCTCTTTCGGCTCACGGAGAGTTGCGATGAGAGACTCAAGAGTGTATCCCTCACGCTTGCCGCGTGCAAGCTCGATAAGAAGCTTTGTTACGATATATGCGCCGTCATCGAGGAAATAGTTTTCCTTAAATGCGCCGTGACCTGATGTCTCGATTGCGAGCTGGCTGTCCTTACCCTCGTTATTGAGGCGGATAGACTCGTTGATAACATTCTTATATCCGCGCTTGAAGCGGTGGTGAACGCCGCCCTTTTCCTTGATAAAGCTTGCAAGACCCTCGGATGTGATAGAGTCTGTAACGATAGTTGTGCCAGGATGCTCACGGAGGAGAATTGC
>JAZQSI010000173.1:0-3710 GCA_045629985.1 Eubacteriales bacterium | reverse complement strand
CGGAAAGGCTCAAAAAGAAGAAGAGACAGTTCGCGAAGACGAGCGCGAGAGAGGGGAGAATCAACATATCAAACACCGCCTTAATTGATATTGTATTCTACTCTCGCGCAAAATAAAAATTGCAAGTCCCGAGGTTTTGGGGACTTGCAAGGGATCTTAATTTATAAGAGTAACTGCGTGCGCCGAAATACCTTCACCGCTTCCTGTGAAACCGAGCTTTTCTTCAGTTGTTGCCTTTACGCTTACCTGACTTACCGATAATGAAAGCGCTGATGCGATATTCTCCCGCATTTGTTCAATATAAGGTGCGAGCTTTGGCTTCTGAGCGATAACGGTCGCATCTATGTTTGAAATGGTATAACCTTCATCTGAAAGAAGCGCGCCTACGTGTTTTAAGAGAAGAAGGCTGTCTGCATCAAGAAATTTAGGGTCATCGGGCGGGAAGTGCTTTCCGATATCTCCGAGTGCTGCGGCACCGAGAAGAGCGTCTGATATTGCGTGGAGAAGAACGTCTGCATCGCTGTGGCCAAGAAGCCCTTTCTCGTAAGGAATATCCACGCCACCCAGAATGAGTTTTCTTCCCTCGACAAGACGGTGAACGTCATAACCGTGTCCTATTCTCATGGTTCTACCTCCGATTCAAAGAGTTATATATCGCCTCACCGAAGATAAGGTCTTCGGGTGTGGTGATTTTGATGTTGAAGTAATCGCCGTTTGTTATTATAACACGCATACCGAGAGCTTCGACAGCAGAGCAGTCGTCCGTTATCGGAGTCTTGTCGCGCGTTGCCTTTACGAGCGCCGAAGTGATAATGTCAGTGTCAAAAATCTGCGGGGTTTGGATGCCGAAAAGAGTCTCGCGCGGAACCGTTCGCTTTATGATCCCGCCATCGGCATCTTTTATCGTGTCCTTTACGGGAACACCCGGTGCTGCAGCGTTGAAGCGAGAAGCGGCGAGGACGGTTTTTTCGATAATCTCCTGTGAAACAAACGGACGTGCCGCGTCATGTATTGCAATGAGGTCGAACCTTCCTTTTGCGTGGAGAACACCGTTCAGAACGGATTCCGTGCGCGAATCACCACCACGGATAACGGAGGAAACTTTTGTTATGTTGTTTTTTTGCGCGAGTGTGCGAATTTCGTCTATCATATCCTCACGTGTTGGAATAATTATTTCGTCGATAAAAGGGGAGTCCTGCAAGGCTTTGAGGGTAAGGGTGATTACCGGAGTTCCGCAAATCTCACAAAAAAGCTTATTGCCGACCTGTTTCATTCGTGATGAAGAGCCGGCAGCGGGGACAATTGCAACGCAGGTTTTTCGCTTGTTCTCGCTTTTTGTAATGCGTGACATAACTAAACATCCTTTACGAATAAAAATAAAAGGCTGTCCAAAACCGGACAGCCTAATTGTAACATAAACCGAATGATAAATCAAACTTTTAAGCTTTTGAGAAGGATTTTATCAAAAATCTCTTCAAGGGAAGCGTAGGAAATGCCTTTTGCAACAGCGAGTTCGGAAAGCAAAATCTGGCGCGCAGAATGGAGCATTTTTCTCTCACCGGTCGAGAGACCGGTCTTCAGGTCGCGGAGCGCGAGAGACTTGATAACTGAAATAACATCTTCGAGAATGCCTGTTTTGATTCGGGCGACGTTTTCACGGTAGCGTTTGTTCCAGTTTGAAACCGTGTCAACTTCGATTGAGGGAATAAGTGCGAGAAGCTCGTCGGCACGCTCGCGGCTCATAACATCACGGATGCCGATGGTTTTGCTTGATGCAACGGGAATCATCACTGTCATGTTATTCGTGGGGAGCTTGAGTGTATAATATTCAAGCTCTTTGTCGTCTATGATTTTTGAGGTTATGCTTTCGATTGTGCCTGCACCGTGCATAGGGTGCACGATTGTGTCGCCGATATTGTACAATGGGGCTCACTCCCTCACAGGTTTCTACGTATATTATACACTTAAAATGAAAAAGATTCAAGAAAATTCGACAAAAAAATTTGAGAAATTTTCTCGTGAAAGCATAGCGATTTCAATGAAAATCGATATTCACACTTGACATTTTTACAATAATATAGTATTCTATTTTGGAAAGTGATGATGGAGATAAAACCGCTTTGTAAAACTCTGAAGAGAGCTGTGCGTTGGTGGAAGTACGGCGGGTGGGGAGCGGCGTGTCACTCCGGAGCTGCAGAGCCTAAATTTTTTGAGAGTAAGCTCTGTCGGTTTGCACACCGTTACCAGTGCTTTGAGGATGCCGTAAGGCATTGAAATTGGGTGGTACCGCGAGGTTGTAACTTCGCCCCATGTCGTTTGACGTGGGGCTTTTTTATTTTATCAAGATACTTTTTAGGAGGTTTCGGCTATATGGCAAAAGAACTAGAAAAAATTTATAATCCTCACGATGTTGAGGCCCGTCTGTATAAGGAATGGGAAGAAAAGGGATATTTTCATGCAGAAGTGAACGAGAATAAAAAGCCGTTCACAATCGTAATTCCGCCACCAAACGTTACAGGTCAGCTTCATATGGGACATGCGTTTGATGAAACTTTGCAGGATATTCTCATCCGATACAAGAGAATGCAGGGCTTTGAAGCTTTGTGGGTTCCCGGAACAGACCACGCAGGCATTGCAACGCAGATTAAGGTAGAAGCAGAGCTTCGCGAAAAAGAAGGTCTTACACGCTATGACCTCGGTCGTGAAAAATTCCTTGAAAGAGTATGGGACTGGAAGGAAAAATACGGTAGCCGTATAATCAGCCAGCTCAAAAAGATTGGCTGCTCCTGCGATTGGGACAGAGAGCGCTTTACGATGGACGAAGGTTGCTCGAAGGCTGTACGTGAGGTTTTTGTAAACCTCTATGAAAAGGGTTTGATCTACCGTGGCCCGAGAATAATCAACTGGTGTCCGAACTGCATAACTGCTCTTTCAAACGAAGAGGTCGAGCACGCAGAGCACGCAGGTAACTTCTGGCACATCAGATATCAGATAAAGGGTACGGATGACTATGTGGTTATTGCAACTACACGCCCTGAAACACTCTTTGGTGATACTGCTGTTGCAGTTAATCCGGAAGACGAAAGATATAAAGACCTTGTCGGAAAGATGCTTCTCTTGCCGCTTACAGACAGAGAGATTCCGGTCATCGCAGATGAGTATGTTGATAAAGAGTTCGGAACGGGTTGCGTTAAGATTACTCCTGCTCACGACCCGAATGACTTTGAGGTAGGCAAGCGCCATGACCTTGAAATCATCAAGGTTATGAATGACGATGCAACTATGAACTCGTATGCAGGTAAGTATGAAGGTATGGACCGCTACGAGTGCAGAAAAGAAATGATAAAAGACCTTGAAGAGATGGGGCTTCTCGTAAAGGTTGAAGAGCATTCTCACAATGTAGGTCAGTGCTACCGTTGTGGAACAACTATTGAACCGATTGTTTCTGACCAGTGGTTTGTTAATATGAAGCCTCTTGCAGAAGCTGCAATCAAGGCTGTAAAGAGCAAGGAAACAGAGTTCGTTCCCGAGAGATTCTCAAAAACGTATATGAACTGGATGGAAAACGTCTATGACTGGTGCATTTCCCGCCAGCTCTGGTGGGGACACAGAATTCCTGCGTTCTACTGTGATTCTTGTGGAGAAATGACAGTTTCCAAAGAGGATATTACAGTATGTCCCAAGTGCGGAAAGCCTGTAAGGCAGGAAGA
>JAZQSI010000172.1:0-6358 GCA_045629985.1 Eubacteriales bacterium | reverse complement strand
TGCCTTTTCGACATCCGTAACCGTAAAGATATCCTCGTCAGATGAGGTTATCTCTATGCGGTTTTCTGTATCTGCGGCATAATCGGATTTCGGGAGAACATCGTCGCCTACCTTATACTCTGTGAAGTTATAGAGCGATGTATCTGACATCTCGAGGCTTGCCGTGAGATCGCGGCTTGCAAACTGTGTGAAATACAACGGGATATCTGAAGAAATATCCGCAGTAGTCGGAGCTTCCGTAAGCTTTCTGAGGACAATCTTTCTTACGTGGAGAGAAACCTCATCAGATGCGCCTTCTCTTACCGCAAAGGTGATTGTGTTTTTTCCCTCGTTAAGATATACGGCGTTAAGACTTACGTCCTTGCCGTCCTCTGCCTCGCCTGCGTTAATCTTTACTCCCGCGTCTGGCGAGAAGTCAAAGTCGCCGACGTAGCAGCTTCCTACAAATACCGAACCCTTTACGTTCTCGTTTGTGAGAGCTTCCGTAATAACAGGAACATACCAGCCGTTCTTTCCCTCTTCAACAAATATGTCTATCGCGAGCTTCGAATCTTCATCGCGCGCATCCCACTTTGTTGAAACCGAACCCTTGATTGTTCCGCTTGCGCTTGTTTCCCATCCACTTACACCGAGAGTCGTGTTCGGTGCATAATGAGCAGGGAACTTGAGATTAGACTGTTTCGTGTTCGGTGTGAGTGTTGAGAAGTCAACAGTTATTGTTTCAGAAGCCGTGACCGTAATGTCATACTCACGTGCAAACTCTGTCTGCTCCTCTCCGTTTATGACAGGAGTGAGAGTTATCTTGGTCTCTCCCTTGCCGACGCCGACAAGAGTGAACTTAAACTTTTCATCGTCGCAAAGACCGGCACCTGTTCCGCGTCTTGCAACAGCTATTCTTTCGTCTGCCGAGGTAACCTTGATGTAGTTATCCTCATCATAACCTATGTTTACTGCGATGTGCGGGTCTGAAACTCCTGCAGCAACCTCTGCGAAGTTGAATGTGTTTCCGTCCGAAAGTGCGAGAGCTACGTCGAATGACTTGTGCTCGCCCTCTGCGATTGTTGTAAACTCTGCCTCAATTCCGTCAATCGCAACCGCTCTCGGAAGCGCCTTGAATGTGAGGTTTCTGATAAAGAGGTTCTTACCTCCCTCTGCTCCGCCACGTACGCAGAACCAGATCTGGTGTTCTCCGGGAGCGAGGTGAACAGAGTTGAGAGCTTTCTGTGCACCCGGGATGCAACTTAAGTTGTCAACAACCTGACCCTCGGGAGCTGAGAAGTCATAGTCACCAAGGAATGTTGCAACCTTTGACTCTACCGAGTAGTGGTAGATTGATGCTTTGAAGTTATTTGAGTTAAGACCACCGACGAATACGGGCGAATACCAGCCCTCTTCGTTCTCTGCAACAGTGAAAGTTATAGCCATCTTGTTGTAGAGAGAGCCTGAATTTTCTGTCCATGTCGGGTTTATGAACGAGAACAAGATACCCTGGTGGTTTGTTCTTACGTTCGGAGTCGCCTTGACCATATCAATTGTATAACGCTCGGGAAGCTGCATAGCCTCAAGGTATGTAGCATTCGACTTAAGGTTTGCAAAGTCAAGCTCGATATCGTACGGAGCAACAGGAGCTGCCGAAATTGTTATTTCCTTTGTGATGGGGGTCTGCGCAACGTTTCCGATATACGGTGTGATTATAACATTTGCAGTTCCCACCGAAACGCCCTTTACGGTAAAGGTGTACTCATCCGTATAACCTGCGCCACCCTTTTTAAGGTCTGCAACGGTGAAAATGCCGTTATCGCTTGATGTAATCTCAAGGCGGTCCGCATTAGTCGTCGCACCCTTTGCGCCGTTCGAAGTATTGATTGTATAGTCTGCAAAGCTGTAGCTTGCGCCGTTTGACATCTTAAGCGATGCCGAAACTGAATACTTCGCACCCTCAGTAAGCTTTGCAGGAGCTATTATGTCAACATCCGAAATCGTCGGAGCAACAGTTGAGTTGATTTTCTTGAACTTAAGTCTCTGAAGCTTTATCTGCTGACCGTCCTTACCCTCGCGAGTACCGAAAACGATCATATTTGCACCTTCTGTGAGGTAGATAGCATTAAGAGTTTTTGCCGCGGTACTTTCCTTGAAGTGATAGTCACCAAGATATGTAGCCTTGCCGCCTGCGATGTGGTAGATTGATGCCTTGAAATCACCGTTTGAAATCGCAGTAAGTTCGGGAGCGTACCAGCCCTCTTCATCTACTGTGACATTTACGTTGAGCGCAAGACGGTGGTAGCGGTTTGCGCCGTTCGGTTCAGTTTCCCACTGTGCGTTAACACCGCCGCCAAGAGCACCGTTTGCATAATATGCAACCCACGCTGTTGTCGGGATGCCATATACGCCGCTCGGCTCTGCGTTGTAACGTGCAGGCCACTGAATGTCTGCGCCCGTTATGTTTACTGACGAGTTCTTTGAGAGCTCAGAGAAGTCTATGTCTATATCATACGGTGCTACGGGGAGCCCTTTGATTTCTATTTCTTTCTCAATCGGTGTTCCTGCGACACCGCCAAAGTACGGCGTGAAAACGAGGTTCGCACGTCCTTCCGAAACGCCGTTTACGGAGAAGGTATAAGTATCAGTCGCACCTGCGCCGCCCTTCTTAACATCTGTTACCGTGAAGATGCCTGTATCAGATGAGGTAATCTCGATGCGGTCGGCGGTAGTTGCCGCACCCTTTGTTCCGTTTGATGTATTTATCTCATAATCTGCAAAACCGTAGAATGTGTCATCCGACATTTTGAGGGATGCAGAAAGTGAATAATCTCTTCCCTCTACAATCTTTGCAGGAACATCAACCGAAACATCCGAAGGTGTCGGAGCAGTCTGATTTTCAAGCATATCGAAAGAAATCTTTTCAAACTTGAGGTCCTGACCATCAGAACCTTCTCTTACACCGAACACGAGAATATTCTTCCCTGCAACGAGCTTCACCGCATTAAGTGACTTTTCTTCAGCCACTGATGCAAAGGTATAGTCGCCAAGGTATGTGCTCTTTCCGCCAGCGATATGATAAACCGCTGTTTTGAAGTTGCATGATGAGCTACCCTTGACTTTCGGAGTGTACCAGCCCTCTTCAATCGCATCAACATTCACTGCGATTGAAGCACGGTTGTAACCGCTTGTTGTACTTCCGTTTTCCCACTGAGCAATCGCTGCACAATGGAGATATCCTGTTGCGAAAAATGCGCGCCAGTTTTCTATCTTTTTTCCGTATGTGCCGACTTCGGCAGCATATCTTTCAGGCCATGCGATGTTCGCACCTGTGATATTCGCAGTCGCGCCTTCCACGAGCTCCGAGAAATCAAGCGTAATGTCATACGGGTATGACGGCATGCCGCTGATTTTAATTTGTTTTGTAATCGAATTTCCTGCTACATTCCCAAAGTACGGTGTGAAGATAACATTTGCCGTACCCTGTGCCTTAGCCGTAACAGTGAAGGTGTAGGTATCTGTATAACCCGCCGCGCCCTTATTCACGTTTGTTACAGTAACTATATTTTCGTCAGAGGAAGTGATTTCGAGGCGGTCGGCAGTAGTCGCCGCTCCCTTTGCACCGTTTGCTGTGTTTATCGCATAATCTGCGAAACCGTAATTTGTACCGTCCGACATCACAAGAGAGGAGGTGAACTCTTTTGCGCTGCCGATATACATCTTGTCAGACATATCCGTCGCGATGTCTGACGGCGTCGGAGCGGAGGTGATGTTAAGCTTTTTGAAGTCAAGCTTCTTAAGCTTGATGATTCTGCCATCAGTACCCGAGCGAGTACCGAAGACAATCATATTCACACCTTCGGTGAGATAGATTGCATTAAGCTTTTTTGCCTCGGCACTCTCCTTGAAATGGTAGTCACCAAGGTATGTAGCCACGCCACCTGCAATGTGGTAAACGGATGACTTGAAGTCGCCGTTTGAAATTGCAGTAAGCTCAGGCGTGTACCATCCTTCCTCACCTGCCTCAATGTTGACATTGAGTGCAAGGCGGTGATAGCGGTTTGCACCGTTCGGCTCCGTTTCCCACTGAGCGTTTACCGCGCCGCCTACCGCACGGTCCGTGCCGTATGCCACCCACGATGTGGACGGAATACCGTACACATCCGTCGGCTCGCATGAGTATCGCTCCGGCCACGGGATATTAGCCCCGTTCAGATTTCCACTTACACCTTCTGTAATAAGCGAAAAGTCGAGCGTAATGTCATCGTTTGCCGCAGACGCAAATGTCGCAGGCAAAAGTGAAATGAGCATCACGCACGCGAGCACAAGTGAAGTTAAGCGTTTTGTTTTCTTCATAGTTTTACATTCTCCCTCTGTGAATTTTTCCTTTTTGCAAAATATCTTTATTGGCTTTATTTCAATTTCCAAATAATACAAAAAAGTATCCGTTTTTACATTCAACGGCACCTATCCATATTACTATGATAATGATAATGCATTTCGCACTTTTTTTCAAGCTTCTTTTTTATCCGAAATAGGACCTTTTTTTGTGTTGAAAAAGCGGTCGTTTAATGTTAAACTTATATTGAAGAAAGAGGGTGTATGTTTTGAACCAAGAAATTTTAAGAAAACTTCTTGAAGTTACCGACGAAGAGAAACTTTATCTTGCCGGCGGTGAAAACAGCGGTAATTCTTTTTCAATAAAAGACGGTCAAAGAGTTATGAGCTCTGAAACACTGCTCAAAGAGGGCAAACTCATCGACCTCACCGCTCACGCCCGCTTTTCGCGTTGTCCGCCACATACTCACAACTACGTCGAAGTCGTTTATCAGTGTGCAGGAGAGACGACGCATATAATAAACGGAAAACAGCTTGTTCTGAAAGCCGGCGAACTTCTTTTTCTCCCGCAGGAATCGGTGCAGGAAATTCTCCCCGCAGGCGAGGGTGATATTGCGGTAAATTTCATAATTCTGCCCAGTTTTTTTGAAAATCCTCTGCAGTTTCTCGGTAACGAAATCACGCCTCTTCGTCAGTTCATAATCCGCTCTCTCCGAAGTTCGAAGAGCGACGTTGACTATCTCCATTTTGAAGTTTCCGATGTTGTCCCCGTGCAGAACATCGTAGATACTCTTATCTGGTCGCTTTATAATAACATTTCAGACAGCCGACATATCAACGAATACACGATGGGCCTTCTGCTTCTTCATCTGGTAAACTTTTCGTATAAACTCTCTCATTCGTCAACACACGACGAACTGATTTTCAAAACGCTTCAGTATATTGAGAAGAATTATGTCGATGGTTCTCTTTCAGAGCTTGCACGCGCTCTCGGATACAATATCACGACGCTCTCTACCGAAATCCACAAACGCACGGGGAAAACGTATCTTGAGCTTGTTCACGAAAAGAGAATTTCGCAGGCGTGTTTTCTTTTGCGGAACACCTCTCTCCCAATTTCGCAAATCGCATCAGAAATTGGCTACAATAACTCCAGCTTTTTCCACCGGCTTTTCAAGAGCACGGTTGGAGTTTCCCCGAAAAAATTCCGTTCTGCAAACACAAGCTCACCTTTCGGATTTTCCTCGTTCCCAATCGCGCAAGAGACCGATATTACCGAATAACAAAAAACCTTCCGGAAATTTCCGGAAGGTTTTTGCTTTTAAAATCTGAATATAGCGAACTCCGTTGCGGGCATATCGACGTAATACGTCGTGTCATCTGCCTTTTCAATTTTTATGTCGGGTGACGAGAGCTTAATCGCCTCAAGGTTTGCCGCATTCTTGAACGAAACCTTGACACGCGCATCTGCCGCGCGGTCGATGTGGTCGCCGTCGGGACGCGAACGGTAGTTGCCTTCGTTATTGAAAATTGAGATATATCTTCCCTTTTCGTCCTCGGAGAGAACCCAGAGAAGCTTGTCAACTGTCACAGGGAGAGCTTCTTCCGAGTATTCACGGATATCGCGTTCGAGCTTTTCGAGGTCTCCGCTTTCAAGTACGCGGAATTTTTCTCCGATCCGCTTCGCCGTTCGGCTATCCGGAGACGCATCGATAAGACCGTCGTACTTTGCAAAAACTTCTTCTCCTGCATCCTCGAAGATAATATCAAAGATATCACCAAAGCGGGAGTTTGTAAGAATATGGCTCTCATTGCCGAATGGTCCGCCGTGCATCTCGAAAATGAGATTGATAACGTCCTCAACGTGGCCGTTAAATGCACGTCTCTCAGGTGAGAGTTTGCACTGCATGTATGTATCACGGTGCACACCCATCTTATACGGTGTGAACGGGTATGCAACCTGAAGGCAGGAATACTCAAGCGGAAGAACGATAGCAAACGGAACACGCGCCTTAACTTTCTTGTAATCGCGCATAAACTC
>JAZQSI010000171.1:0-2538 GCA_045629985.1 Eubacteriales bacterium | reverse complement strand
GTAACAATCCTTTGTTTATAGCCATTCAGAGAGTTTTATAAGGATATATAGAGATATAGAAAAAAGGTGCATGAACGACTATACCAAGTTTCATATGTCTTCATTCTCCTTTTTACAGTAAATTAAATTATACTGCAATTGCCCGAAAAAGTCAAATATAAGCAAAGACAGAGGAAGTGGAACTTTCCTCTGTCTTCATATTTATATAGTTTCTATCAAAACTGCCTCGCAGGAGCTTATTTTAACGGAGTATTCCTTCTTATCGGCGTTGTATTCAACGGGGAGTTTTCCATCCTTGCCCGTCGCGATGACGCATCTTGTGTCGCAGGAAAAGGTTATGCTTCGTTCGACATTGTTCTCATCTTTCCAATCGTCTGCCGCAACAACAAACACCGCCTTTTTGTTGCTCTCTGTGCGTGATGTCATCTCTCCGACAAGGAGCATTTTTCCGTCAGAAGCACAAAGATTTCTGAAATAACCGTTATTGAAGTTCTCTTCACTCTTCTGGTTTACCTCGCGCATGAATTCATCGTCTTTGCCGACAAAGTGAGTAGAGGTATTTTTATACTTCATATACTGCTCACCGAGCACTTTAAGCTCACGGTTGACTATCTTCATCTTCTCATACTGTGCAGTCTTATTTCCCTCTCCGTCAAGCACCTGATTATGCCACCAACCTTTGGTGTAGCATGCCCAGGTTATGACCTCTGCTCCGAACGCGAGAGCAGAAAAGGCCTGAAAACGCATTCGGTTTTCGCTCTGCCACTCCTCGGGAACGTTTGAGTTAAGCTGAGGAATAAATCTGAAGCTTCTTCCTGAACGGCGCGCCGCATCAGCAACTACGCGGAAGTTTTCCATGCATCCCGAAATATTCTTCGTTGCATAGACGTAATGGTCATAGCAAATATAATCAAGCGGTATCTTCTTGCAGTATTCCTCAATATACTCGGCATAGTTTTTCGTGCCGAGCTGGCTTAAGCACTCACCCTCGCTATTCTCTGCCGCCGCGGCGTAGTTCGGATAGAGATTCAAATAAAGAAACTGCTTTGCAAAAATCCCCGATAGAGTATTGAGAACTTCTCTGTAATGGTCAAAATCAAGAGCAGACGGCTCATCGCCCGTGTCAATCGCCCATATCGCAGGATGGTCGATAAACTTCTCTGCATCGGCAACATACGCCCCCAGAGGATTGATTTCAGCCATTTTTCCTGCACGGCTTCCGTCACCGCCCCACCAGAGAGGGAGTGCGCGACGGATTATCGCGCCGATGCCATATTTTGCAAACAGATCAAGCGCCGCTTTGTCATAATCCATTCCCACAATAAAATCAAGCCCTGACTCCTTAAGCTCTCGGATATGCTCCTCGCTTCTTGCGTATTCTTCCAGGTAATAAGCGCCAATATTCAGCTTTGTTTTGTCCATTCTGACATTCATTTGAGAAACCTTCCTTTTACATTAATAGGAGAAGAGCCGATGGGGTGGGGGTTTGCCCCTTCCCACCGGCCTTGAAGAGAAGAAAGTGGATTTATCTTTCATAATTCCCACACGCGTGGGAGATATTTTGTCGGGAGGGTGTGGAGACCCTCCCCTACGTTATTTAATGTAGTCCAGAACTCTCTTAAGAAGCACTGCAACTTCTGCACGCGTTGTCGGCTCTGTCGGCGCAATGCGTCCCGATTTTCCGTTCACAAGATGCATATGAGAAAGAACTGACACTGCTTCCTTAGCATAGTCGGAAACGAGCGAGTAGTCTGTGTATGTCTTCGAGAGAGCAACTTCATCTACCAGTTCAGGATCAACAAGTCCCTCAACGCCCATCTTTGTGAGTGCGCGGTAGAGGATAACCATCATATCCTGACGGGTGATTGTGTTCTTCGGTGCATACTTGTTATCACCGATTCCACCGACAAGACCTGTGTTTCTTGCTACTGCAAGTTCCTTTGCAAAGTAATCTGCATCCGATACGTCTGCAAAGTTCTCTGTCTCTTCGCTTTCAAGCTTGAATGCGCGGACAAGGAGAATTGCGTAGTCTGCACGGGTGATGTTATTTGCGGGTGCGAATGTGCTTTCGCTTGTTCCCTTGATGATTCCTGCTTCTGCAAGAGCGTTTATTGATTCCTCTGCCCATGCGTGCTCGCCAAGGTCTGTAAAGCCGTTTGCAGACGGGGCGTCGGGTTCATCTGTCGGCTCTTCAGGTTCAACAATGGGTTCATCGGGTTCGACTGCCGGCTCTTCGGGATCGACTGTCGGAGGAACATCTGCACCTCCACCGCCACCACCGCCGCCTCCACCTGATGTGGAGCCACTTGAGGATGAACCGCCTGTGGTGGAACCGAAGACTTCAACTGTGAAGTAGATGGTTGAAACACGTCCTACCTCGTCTTCTGCGTCGATTGCTACGAGTTTCTTTCCGAGCTGGCTCTTCGTCGGTTTCCAACTAAATGTTGCGGTTTCCGCATCAAAGCTTGCACCGCGCGGAAGGACTCTTTCGCGGTATTTTATCTTCATACCTTCCACTGACGGATTTGCCTTTACCTT
>JAZQSI010000170.1:0-24887 GCA_045629985.1 Eubacteriales bacterium | reverse complement strand
GTATTTCCGGAATTTTTTATGCATTACAAGCGGAAAAGAGCCATTCAAAACCAATACTTCCTTGTGTGGCTGTGGCCAAGCATCCCGCCTTTTTCTTTATTTCTTTATAAGATACTCACTGCCCGCTGGAGCTTTTGAGATGATGACTGCATTTTCAAAGTTTGCTGACACATCTGCAAACGAAAATGTTTTCTTTCCTCCGAGTTCGTTTATATAAATCGAATCGAATGCACTTTCAAAAGCCTCGCTCTTCTGTCCGCTCTCCGCGAGCGCTTTATCCTTATAGTTCTCATACACTGCCGAGAGCTTTATTCCTCCTGCCGCCGCACGCGCCGCGGTTATAAATTCTGAAAGCTTTGCTTCCTTTGTAACGCCGCCGTCCTCATAGGCAATAAGCTCAGGTTTTCCGATTGCAGGGAAGGAAACATTGGAAAGTATTATCTCATTTGGAGAAAATGCACCAAGCTCGCCGATAAGCTGTGTGAGATAAGCAACTGCATCTTCCGAATACGGAGAAATCCAGCGCAAATTTTCTCCGTCAATCCACAATACCTTATTAGCTGTGCGAACTGCGCTCGGAGCGTTCTTTCGCGCCGCTTCGTTGTCGCGGAAGCACGACATATAGAACGCTACGCGATATCCTTCTGCACGCGCTTTAGCCACCGCCGAAGTAAGTGTCGAGCTATCCCCCGCAAGACCCATCTTCGTTCCCATTTCCGTCTCTGTTGCAAAGGCGAGACTTCCATCTTCTGCCTTGACCTCAAAAACGAGAGTGTTTATATCAGTACTCTTTTCCGAGGATAGTTCCGCATCAAAAAGTTCTGCGCTCTTGACCGTACCTATCGGAATAAAAAGAGCCTTTGTTACGAGAGTTTCATCGACAGGCGTGGGTTTCTCTCCCATTACTTCTTCTGCAACCGAGGAGCCGTCAGCCTCATCAATTATGAGCGTTGTTTCCACATCATCAGGCTTTTCTTCCTTTTGTTCAAAAACAAAAGAGCCTTCGCGAGTGAATGTCGTGTTATTGTCTATTACATAGAGGGCCACCGCCGCAAGAACACAGAGAAGCACAAGGGTAGGAATAAGAAGCCCTATCCTTTTTCGAGTTCCTCTGTATCTGCCTTGCCTTTTCATAAAAGCACCTCCGTTTTATCAGGATATTTACAATTATTTATTCCGTTTTGCTGCTTATTATTCAACTATAGCCTCTTCTATACCGTCAAACTCACTTGCAAATGAGCACACGCCTTCGGGATTACTGCACGCATCGGGATTCTCTTCGCACTTGGGGATAAGGCTGATAATACCGCGCGGGCAAGCCGAAACACACTTTCCGCATCCGTTACACATAGAGGAAACCACATGCGCGACACCTTTTTTAATCTCAATCGCGCCGTTTTTACAAACTGCCTTACAGTTGCCAAGACCAAGACAGGCATAACTGCAGATAGTGAGTCCGCCATAAAGGGAGGCTGCAATCTGGCAATCGGGAGCATCGGCATATGTGTATCTCCTGCTTGCCGCATCTCCACCGGAACATCTTACAAATGCACGAAATTCTTCATTCTTCTTTTCTGCAACGGAAACTTTCTTTTCTTCAGTTGGAACTGTCCCCGCAAGTCCGAAAACGACTCCTGCAACGATTCCGAGAACAACAAGAACTCCAAGCGCTATAAGAATATTAAAAACCGCTTCCATACTAACGCCTCCAAATCAATTCCATACCGTGAAATCCAGTGAACACAAGAGCTATGAGTCCCGCTGTGATAAGGAGTATGGGAAGACCTTTTAAAAACTTCGGAGTTTCGGAATACTCAAGACGAACGCGAATCTCGGCAAAAAGGAAAGATGCAAGCATATATCCTATTCCTGCGAAAATTCCGTAAATGAGTGATCCGAAGATACCCATCCCATTTGATGACACGGAAAGTGCAGTTCCGAGAACTGCCGTGCTGGAAAGAACATAAGGAATCGGAAGCGAAATCCGCGCTTTAAGCGCAATTGCAGCTCTCCAGACAATTATCATAATGAGTACAAACGCCACCGTTCTCATATACTCAACCGAAAATTTCTTAAGAAGGAGAACATCAACGAGACATGAGAGGAAACATGTAGCTGCCGTGAGAACAGTTATCGCAATACTCGTGCGGAATGCGACCTTTCCGTCCTTTGTTTCCTCAAAAAACGGTTCTATACCAAGATATTCAGAGAAAATCATATTGTGCGACAAGACTGCCGCAATGCTTGTGAGAAAAATCTTCAGTATGTTCATTTGCTTTCCTCCTCACTCTTTTTTCCGGATAAAAGCTTGCCGCATACTGCGATAAGGATTCCAAGAAGAATAAATCCTCCGACAGGTCCTGCAATAAGCGTTGCCGCATACTTTTCCGGAATTACGGTAAATCCTGCAACCGTGCCTCTTCCGAAAAATTCACGAACAAGAGAAAGCGCAATAATCGTTACCGCAAATCCGATTCCGCAAGTGAGTGCCTCAATCATGCAGACCTTTATATTCTCTGCCTTTTCAAACTTCTTTGAGCGCGAGAACACAAGCCCGCTCACGCAAAGAAGCGGAAGATAAATACCAAGGCTTTCATATACTGACGGCAGGAATGCGTGAAGGAGTATCTCGCAGAGCGAGACAACGCTCGCACAAGCGAGAATATAGACGACGTCGCGAAGATATTTAGGGACAAAGCGTCCAAGCGCTCTGAAAAGAAGCGATGAAACAAAAACGCAGACGATGGCACAAAGACCCATAAAGCATCCGTCAAGAAGCTTCGTTGACATTGCAAGAAACGGGGTTATTCCCACGAAAAGCGAGAGCACGGGGTTCTCGAAAAGGACACTGTTTTTCAAAAAGTTCAATATCTTTTTCATTCAGCCGCCTCCTCTGCTTCTTCATTTTCCAAAGCAGCCTGCTGCTCTGCCGCAAGCTTTGCCTGCTCTTCTTTTTCTTTTTGAATTTTTTCTTCTTCAAGTCGCTTCTGCTCTTCTTCGGCGCGAATCTGCGAAACCGCGGCTATCGCGTGGTTTACACCGTCCTTAACACCGTTTGAAGATACTGTCGCTCCTGATACAGCGGCGATTTTAGCCGTAGTGTCAGGTTTTGTCTTTACAACCGTAAGCTCCTCGTTCTTGCCTGTAAAGCGCGAGAGGAACTCTTCGTCGCGAATCTTGCTGTTGTAGCCGCTCGTTTCTGCGATTGACAATATTTCAACCTTTGTCACGGCACCGTTTAAGTTAACACCGACTACGAGACGAATCGGGTTTTCATATCCATCCGCCTCAGTTTCGACGCAATATCCGAGAAGTTCTTCGCCGTTTCTGGCTTCATAAAGGGATATGATGCGCGTAGCCGCATCAAACTGCGTTTCTGACTTCTCGTAGCTTTCTGCAGGCATTATACGCTCCATCGCGTTGAATACCTCACGCTTTGCGTTTCTTTCCGTTGTTCCTTTTAAAAGGTTTGCAACGACACCGAGAAGAATTGTCGCGATTATAAGCACAGCCGAAATCACAATCATCGAAGCAAGCATATCTTTCTTTTTCTCATCGGAGAGTTTTACAGAAACTTTTGCAAGAGAGAGTTTTTTTAACTCAAACTTAAATTTATTCTTCATGTTCTGCACCTGCCTTTTCCTTCTTAAGTCCGAACCTGCGCGGACGGCAGACACGCTCTATAAAGAATGTCATGAGATTCATTGTGAGAATTGCAAAGGTTACGCCCTCGTTATATGCTCCGAAGTACCGCAGGAGCACGGTAATCACGCCGCAACCGATACCGTAAACAATTCTTCCCTTTGGCGTTGTCGGGCTCGTCGTATAGTCCGTTGCCATAAATACAGCACCAAAAAGGAGGCCTCCTGAAAGCACGCTGTAAAGCGACCAGAGAGCAGGGTTTTCGCCACGTGGAAAAACAAAAGTAAGGAACGCAACCGTAAGAACATACGCCGCAGGAATGTGCAGTGTTATTACACGGCGGACAAGAAGATATATAAGCGCTGCAATGATGACGACAGCCGAAACCTCGCCCATTGCACCTGCGATATTTCCCATTGCAACGTCGCGCAGTCTCATAACTTCGCCGATTTCAGTTACCGGGAGATTTCCAATCTTCATTTTTGCAAGAGGCGTAACTGATGCAATGACATCCGGTGCGAGATTCTCACGCGTGATGTGTCCGAACACGGAAACTGCATTCTTGCCGAGACTCGGCTTTGTCCAAAGGGACATAAGCGCAGGCCAGGAGAAAAGAAACGCCTGAGCGGAAAGAGCTGGGTTAAGAAAATTCTTGCCAAGGCCGCCATAAAGCTGTTTTACGATGACTATTGCAAAAAACGAGCCTACAACAGGCATCCAGAGCGGGACTGCCACAGGGAGGCAAAGCGCAACAAGAATACCCGTTACCACTGCCGAAAGGTCACGTATTGTCAACGCTTTCTTTGTAAGCTTGCAAAAGAGTGCTTCAAAGAAAACAGCAGAGACAACGGAAATCACCGTGAGCACAAGGGCACGGAATCCAAAGAAGTATATCGCCATAATGAGCGGGAATGCGAGCGCGATGATAACGTCAGTCATTATCGAGCGCGTATCGTCTCCCGTATGAATGTGCGGAGACGATGACATAAAAAACTGCTTATTATTAATTTTCATCAGCTTTTTCCTCCACGATCTCCGAAGAATTTTCCAAAAGTTTTTTCTTTATTACACGGAATTCCGAAACAAGAGAAAGGTGCGCAGGGCAAACATATGCACAAGAGCCACATTCCATGCAGTCGGAAACGTTATGCTCTATACACTCCGAAATCTTTCCGAACTTGTATGCGCGGTGAATCCAGAACGGCATAAGGTTCATCGGACAAACGCCAACGCACTTTCCACAATGGATGCAGTCCGTCTGCGGCTTGCTCTCACCCTCACCCGAGCAGAAAGCAAGAACACCGTTTGTTCCCTTTATAACGGGAACGTCAAGCGACGCAACGGAATTCCCCATCATCGGTCCACCCATTATGATTTTATCGGGATGCTCAAGAAAACCTCCGCAACCTTTGAAAAGTTCGCTTATCGGAGTTCCTATTCTTACGAGTAGATTTTTCGGGTTTGCAACAGCTTTTCCCGCTACCGTAACGACTCTTGTCGTGAGGGCAACGCCCTCGCCTGCCGCTCGCGCAAGCGCGACTGCAGTAGAAACGTTCACTGTTATCACAGCTGCATCATACGCCATACCATCCGGCGGGGTCTGTCTTCCCGTAACAGCTTCTATCAACTGCTTTTCTGCCCCTTGCGGATACTTCGTGTGCAAAATGCAGAGCTTTATACCGGGCTTTTTAGCAAGGAAACGGCGAAGCTCGGCTATCGCGCCCGCTTTATCCGACTGCACTGCAAGCCAGATATTCTTGATACCGAGCGCATGGGCAAGCACTGTCGCACCTGCATACAGCTCTTCCGTATATTCAATCATAATGCGGTTATCCGCACTTATATACGGCTCACACTCAGCACCGTTTATGATAAGTGTATCGACTTTTCCCGCAGAGTTCAAAATCTTCTCTGAAAGCGGATATGCGCTTCCTCCAAGACCTACAATACCTGCATCCCGCGCAATACGCGCAAGCTCTTCGGCATCAAGCGTTCTGAATCTGTCATGCACCGGAAGAACCTCAACACACTCATCCTTGAAATCATTTTTTATTACGACGGACAAAATTTCCTCGCCGCTTGGATGAAGGCGCGGAGCAATCTCCGTAACCGTACCCGACACAGAAGAGAATATCGGTGCAGACATGGCCGCCGTACTGTCGCCGACCTTCTGGCCGATTTTTACATAATCGCCAACTTTGACAACAGGACTGCAGACAGTTCCCTTATGCATAAGAAGCGGCAATATAATTTCCGAGGGGGGATCAAGCTCTTCGATTGCTTTATTCATCGTAGGCTTTGGACTTATTAGCTGGATGCCTCCTCTGAAGTTAAAAGGCATTTTGATTCACCTCACATTTGTAACTATATACACAGTTATTTTACAACAAAATCTCTCTTCTTGCAAGTGCCGCGGTATTTGAGGATATAAAATTTACAATTTGTCTTTATTGTTTCTTCTTAAAAACATAAAAAAACCTGCAGAGTTCTGCAGGTTTTTTTATGTTAATTTTAAATTTAGCTTAAGCGTTTGCAGCGTTAGCCTTCTTTGCGAGCTTGCTCTTCTTGCGAGCTGCGCAGTTCTTATGGATGATACCCTTGCGAACTGCTGTATCAATGCTCTGTGCTGCAGTATTGTAAGCGGCCGGAGCGTCGATGCCGCCCTCGATAGCGGCCTCGCACTTTTTAAGCGATGATTTAAGCTGCGACTTGGCGGCTTGGTTGCGGGCTGCATAGACCTTAGTCAATTCAACGCGCTTCTTAGCAGATTTAATATTGGGCAAAGCGTCCACCTCCTTAATTATGTTACCGAATTATTTTACCATTTAACCGATCAGAAATCAAGACTTTTTTTAAAATTTTTCAAAATTTGTATATCAAGCATAAAACGTGCGAAGATTAAAACTGTATGTGAGGTGATTTTTACTTGAATAATCCACGAACAGACCTTGCCTCGGAAGCGCGCGAAGTGTGGCAGGAAAGTACAGGCAAAACTTCTGAACTCCGCGGTGTTCGCGCCGAGGACGCCGAAGCCGAAGGTTTTCGCGTCTCACGCGTTGAGATTCTTGACGAAGATGGCGCACGCAAGCTCGGAAAGCCTGTCGGCTCTTATACAACCGTTGAGCTTGAGGGAATCTCAAGGCGCGATGCCGAAATCTTCCCGCGTGCCATACGCGCCGTTGCAAAGGAGCTCTCTGCCCTTCTTCCAAAAGGCAATGGCGCTGTGCTCGTTGCCGGGCTCGGAAATCGCGGTATCACTCCTGACGCAATCGGTGCAGAAACTGTCGCACATATTATGGTAACGCGTCACCTCGTAGATAAACTTCCGGAGATTTTCGGTAAAATGCGTCCCGTTTCGGCAGTATCGCCCGGTGTCCTTGGGATGACGGGCGTTGAGAGCAGCGAAATCATACGCGGTGTTGTCAAAAGTGTTTCTCCTGATTGCATAATCGTCATTGATGCGCTCGCTTCGATGCGGCTTGAAAGACTTTGCAAAACCGTTCAGATAACTGACACAGGAATCATCCCCGGCTCTGGTGTCGGAAACGCCCGCGCCGCAATAAACAAAAGCACAATGGGAATCCCCGTAATCGCTATGGGCGTTCCGACGGTTGTTAACATCGCGACGATTATCGAAAGCTTTGCGGATGCATCGGGGCTCGAGATACCGAAAAATGCGCTTTCGGATTACAGTGAAAAGCTTCTCGTAACCCCAAAGGACATCGACGTCCACATCTCCGATATGGGACGAATTCTTGGCTATGCAATAAACACAGTTTTGCAGAAAGACATTACAATAGAAGAAATGGATGAATTTCTGTCATAAAAGAAGCGGTGCAAATATTTGCACCGCTCTTTGATTACTTATTGTTTTCGATGTATCTGTGAAGGATTGCCGCTGCTTCTGCGCGTGTTGCGCCATCCTTCGGATTGAGAGTTTCAGCTGTTTTGCCTTTAATCAAGCCGCTGCCCACTGCATACTGAACAGAAGCCATGGCGTACTCGGAAATGCTTTCAGCATCGTTGTAAGAGAGAATGTTTGTATTTTCTCCTGCCGATACATCATATCCCTTGTACTGTGCATAACGGAACATAATCGTTGCCAGCTGCTCACGTGAGATATCTGCATTTGGCGCAAATTCCGTCTCGGAAACGCCCTTGATAATGCCGTTCTGCTGTGCCCAGATAACTGCGTTTGCATAATATGCGCTCTTATCGATGTCCGCAAACGAAATATTTTCGTTTGAAGACGGCTCATTTTCCATTCGGTAAAGAACCGTAACGAGCATTGCGCGTGTGAGCTTTACGTTCGGAGCAAATGTATTTCCCGTTACACCCTTGAAAATACCGTTTTTAAGAACATATTCGACATCATCATGATACCACGCACTCGCGTCAATATCACGGTAACCTGCCGAGATGCTGCTGTCTTCCTTTGTTTCTTCATGCGTATCATCGGGAACAACAGGCTCGGGAACAACAACAGATTCAGGCTTCTTGTCGCCCTTTACAATTGCGGACAAAGCTCCCTGAGGACGAGTTGACGGAGCGGGAGCAGGTGACTCGCCTTCGTTATCGCCTTCGTTACCGCCTTCGTTATCGCCTTCGTTGCCGTCTTCGTCACCATCCTCGACAAACACGAGATCGAGAGTCAAGTCTATATATTCTTCAGTAACTTCCTCTTTTGCCAAAAGATATCCTGCACCTTCAGAATCCCAGGAATCACCAACGAAGAAAGCATAGGCGCCGTCTTCAGCAGTGCCCAAAAGAACGCCGTAAGCAACAAGCTCATCGTTTTCATCGGTTAACTTATGAACAACGACTTCGCTCTCTTCCAGTCCATACGTATATGCAACCATGTAGATAATGTCGTCGAGGTTTGAATATTCGTACTCTTCCGGATCAAATCCGCTGTAAGGACCAACCTCTTCGAGTGTCCATTCTCCTTCACTGCTGCCGTAGTGATCGTGGCTATTGCTGAATCCATTTTCTACACGCTTCACAGGAGCAGAAAGGCTCTCCAAATAAAATTCTTCATCTTCTGACGGGAAAGACGGATCTCTGAGGCAATCATATGCGAAAGCATATGTCCAGTCACCGAGAACGGGGGTATCGCCTTCGTTACCGCCTTCGTTACCGCCTTCGTTACCGCCTTCGTTGCCCTGAGTAATAACAAGCTCACCGGTGGTATTAAAAGCAACAGCAGCATACTGCTCTTCCGTATTTTTTCCATCGAAAGCGTCTTCGCCGTTTATTTCAACGGTATAGTAATCGTAACCTTCCGAAAGAGCGAAATAGGCACCAACGAATGAAGTGTAGATAATCTGATCTGCTCCACCCTTGATTGTACCGCTGCCTGTGATAGTTAATTGGCCTCTTAAATTGCTTTCAAGACAGATTGCTTCATTGAAGGTATCGTCTGTTTCGATTTTTTTGCCGTTAAGGTCAAGGATGAACTTTCCTTGCAACAAACTTGATGAATACCTTTCACCGAAATGCAAACGGCCGTTGATGTCGGATGTAAGCTTGATTACGATATCTTCGCCGTCTTCCGAAACTTCTGCAACGCCTTCGAGAGCTTCTGCAGCTTCATCGACGCTGTGTGACGTAATCAGATAATCGGTATATGTGATAGTTTCGTCGTCACCTTCGTCGTCACCTTCGTCGTCACCTTCGTCGTCACCTTGGTTGCCGCCTTCGTTACCACCTTCGTTGCCGCCTTCCTCGACAAACATGAGATTGAGAGTCAGGTCTATATAATTTCCGGCAACTGCTTCTTTTGCCAAAAGATATCCTGCACCATCAATATCCCAGGAATCGCCGACAAAGAAAGCATAGTCATCGTTTTCAGCAGTGCCTACAAGAACGCCATAAGCGGCAAGTTCATTGTTTTCATCGGTCAAAGAGTGAATAATAACGTCGCTCTTTTCCAGACTATACGCCCTTGCAACCCTGTAGACAATATCGTCGAGGTTTGAATTTTCGTACTCTTCCGGATCAAAGCCGCTGTAAGGACCAACCTCTGTGAGAGTCCACTGTCCTTCGTTGCTGTCGTAATAGGTGGCTCTGCCTCCATCTTCTGCACGCTTGGACGGTTTACCAAGCATCGTTAAAGCGATATCGTCTCCTTCTGACGGGAAAGACGGAGATCTGCGGCAATCGTATGCGTATGCATATGTTGTGCCGCCGTCTTCAAGCGCAGAAACGCTTATGCCGGATACGAGCGACGCTACCATGCAAAGGCACAGGAGGACGCCGAGGATTCTTTTCATTTTCAAATTCCTTCTTTCTTGTTTTTTTACATATGATATGTTATGATATATCATATACCGTACCTCAAGGTACGATGCAAGCCCTTTTGCGTGGAATTTTATTATAAATCCGAAACGGGGACAAACTTATGGATAACAAGCACTTATTTTCCATCGGCGAGGTGGCAAAGGCCGCGGGAATAACACGAAAAACCATACTCAACTACGAGACGAAGGGGCTTATCGTGCCCGACAAAAAGGAAGGAGCAACCGGCAACCGTTATTATACGATTGACACCTTCACGCAAATCCGCACAATCCGTATTTTTCAGGATCTCGGCCTCTCTCTTGATGAAATACACGGATACCTCAACGACTCCACCGACCTTCAGCCGATGATTGCGCGACTTGAAAAGATGCGCGACGAGCTCAACCTCACAATAGAAAAGCTCAAGGAAAGAACACTCAGAAAGGGCAACATCATAAGAGAAATCACGCTTGATCCGCAGACTATATACTGCCGCATATACAACTCATCCTCCATCGCCGACAAGACAAATCTTTTGCGCGATACTGCACTTGAAGCAATGAGAATGTACGGAACAGACACAACGAGGCGAATGTATTTCACCGAGTATTCCGCTTCCTCTCCGCAGGAGATTTCGTATTGCGTTGCAGTTCCGCAAGAAAGCCGCGGCGAATATGTAAAGACCCTTCCCGAGCTCCGTGCAATTTCGTTCTTCCACCACGGAGCGTACGAGGAAATCTCCGAATCAAGAAAAAGGCTTCTTTCCTATGCAGAAGAGAACAACATAAAGCTCTCGGGCGTTTTCCGCAACATTTATCTCGAAGGCCCGCCACAGCACAAGGACAAAAGCAAGTTCATCACGCAGATTCTCGCGATAATTGAATAGGAAAAAGAAATTTGCGCAGTTAGTTGAAATAAAGCGCATAAATTGATATAATCATACCATGAGGTGATTTTTATGAGTCGCGCAGATCAGATTTTTATACAGAACTGTAAGGATATACTTGAAAACGGAGTGTGGGACAAGGACTTTGACGTCCGCCCCCGTTGGGAGGACGGCTCCCCTGCTCATACTATTAAAAAATTCGGCGTTGTAAACCGCTACGACCTCTCCGAGGAATTCCCCATCCTCACGCTTCGCCGCACGGCGCTCAAGTCTGCGATAGACGAGCTTTTGTGGATATGGCAGAAGAAGTCTAACCGCGTTTCCGAGCTCAAGAGCCGCATATGGGACGCATGGCAGGATGAAGACGGTACAATCGGCAAGGCATACGGCTATCAGCTCGGCAAAAAGAACAAATACCGCGAGGGTATGTTCGACCAGGTTGACCGCGTTCTCTTCGATCTCAAGAACAACCCATCAAGCCGCCGAATTATGACAAACATCTACAACCACGACGAGCTTTGCGATATGCAGCTCTATCCGTGTGCATACAGTATGACGTTCAACGTAAGCGGAAATAAACTCAACGGCATCCTCAACCAGCGTTCGCAGGATATGCTCGTTGCAAACGGCTGGAATACCTGTCAGTACGCAATTCTTATCCACATGATGGCGCAGGTTTCAGGCCTTGAGGCAGGCGAGCTTGTCCACGTTATTGCAGACGCACACATTTACGACCGCCACATCCCGCTTGTCGAAGAGCTCATCAAGAAAGAAGCCTTTGACGCACCGAAACTTATTATAAATAAGGAAGTCGATGATTTCTATAAGTTCACAACCGACGACTTCAAGCTCGAGGATTATAAGTTCAACGAGTTTGATGTCAAAATTCCCGTTGCTGTTTAAGGCGGTGAAGTTATGAATCTTATTGTAGCTGTCGACCGTGGCTGGGGCATCGGAAAGAACGGTGACCTTCTCTACTCCATCCCGGAGGACATGAAGTTTTTCAGAACGATGACCGCAGGCAAAACCGTCATTATGGGCAGAGCTACTCTTGAATCTCTTCCGAACGGTAAGCCGCTTCCTAAACGCCGAAACATCATCCTATCAAGAACTCTTTCGGAAGTCGAAGGTGCAGAAGTCTGCAAAACTCCCGAAGAGGTTGTAAATCTTCTTTCCGACACACCGAGCGAAGATATTTTCGTCATAGGCGGTGAGAGCGTTTACCGCGATATGCTCCCATACTGTGATACGGCATACATCACCAAAATCGAAGCAGAAAAGGAAGCAGACCGCCACCTCGTAAACCTTGACGAGGTTCCTGAGTGGAAAATTTCATACCGCTCTCCGATGAAAGAGCACGAAGGAACGTATTTCGCATTTCTTACATATAAAAAATAACTTAAAGGCATCTGTGAATTTCACAGATGCCTTTGTTTTTATATTTTACCTATATAACCCGTGAGGTCCTCTTCCCACATCGTGGCAAGCTTTTTTATCTCATCTCTCGCATACGCAAAAGAGTCGTCGGGTACGGCGGCGGTGATAAACCCTGCCGCACTTGCTGTTCTTATTGCAACTACCGAATCCTCGAAAACCGCGGTTTCTGACGGTTCTGTCCCAAGAAGACGAGCTCCCTCAAAAAAGATTTTCGGCTGGTCCTTTCCCTCGCCGACGGCACGGCTTGTAAATATGCCCTTAAAAAACTTTCTTATGCCAAGTCGCTTAAGCGCGGCGTCCGCCATATACTCATCAGTCGCTGTCGCGATGCACATCGGTATATTCTTGCTTTCAACATATTCGAGAAACTCCACTACACCTTTTTTTAAGGGGATTGTTTCGAAATAGCTTTTTTCAACACGCTTGTATATCGTTTCGGTGATTTCATCACACGTTCCCTCAAGGTCATACTCCTCTTTCATGAAAACAGCCGCCTCGTGAACTCCCATACTTGAAAAACGTCGGTCAATATCCTCTTTAGGAATTTTTCCGACGCTCCTGATGTACGCACTTCCTATCGTGCTCCACATCCCCATTGAGTCTATAAGCGTTCCGTCCATATCAAAAATTGCTCCGCGAATCTGCATAAAGTTTTTCCTCCGAGATTTTCTTCTCCGATAATTATAACAAAAAAGCAAATGCAAAACAAGAGCGTGTAAGGCGCCAATGTTACAGTTGCGTTACAGCCCTTTCATAAATACGGACATCTCCCAAAAACGGCTTCATTACTCACTTTCTAAGATTTGCCATTTGTAAACAATTACAAAAAAGGTTGACAGATACATATAAAAGCGGTATAATGTAATCACTCTGTAACCACTTTGTAACCATCATTGCGTTGAAAGGAGTGAAAACATTGCAAAGAGATGAGCAAGCCTCCCAGAGCACTGCCGTTGCGGCAGATGCGGGGAATGTTACATTTACTCAAACAAAAAACAGAATATACACTATGCTTTGCGGCTTCTTTGCATTCATTCACGACTTCCTTTCTTTCGTTGTTATGAAGATAGTCCACGCGGCAGTTATTTTCGGAACGACTTTCCATTCGAGAGTCATCATTCCGAGCACTGTTTTTATTTTCGCAATAGCGAGCATCTCTTCAGTTCTCCTGACCCGTACGCGTGACTGGCTCCGCATCAAGTTCCACACGGCAACAGTTGCATTCGCCACATTCCGTGCAAACCGTTTTGCGCTTGCCGTTTCCCTTTTCGCCGTTACGCTCACCGTCATCGTTTCCGTTTTCTACAGCGTCGGTATCAAGATTACGGTTGACGGGCAAGAGCTCGGCTACATGAACAGCCGCGACGAATACAACGAAGCAATCCGCTTTGTAGAGGACAGAGCAACCGAGATTCTCGGCCGTCCTTACAGCGTTACCGTTCCCGTTAAGTTTGAGCTCGGAATCGTCCCGCGTGATAAGGTTATCGCAAAGGAAACCATCCGTTCTTACTTCTTCTCGAATATTAACGAAATTTCAGCGCTATACGCAATCACAGTCAACGGTGAGGTCGTCGGTGCGAGTTATTCGCGCGATGTTCTTCAGAATATGCTTGACGACCTCCTCTATATGAACGATCCGAACGTAAAGGCTCGTTTCTCGCAGGACGTTCAGATTACCCAGCGTTACGTTGACGCTTCAAAGCTTATTTCCTATTCTGAAATTCGAGATAAGCTCACATCCAAAATCCACACATCAAAGCAGTACACAATTCAGTCAGGTGACACGCTTGACAAGATTGCAAAAGCAAACGGTATGACAACAGCAGAGCTTCGCGAGCTTAACCCGTCACTCACCTCGAGAAACCTCCGTGCAGGCAAAAAGGTTACGGTTGCAAAGGAAGTTCCCTTCCTTTCCGTCGAGGCTATAAGACGTGTTGAATACACTGAAAACATTCCGTATGAAACGAAGGAAGTCAACGATTCGAGCATCTACAAAGGCTCTTCAAAAGTCGTCACACAGGGTCGCGTCGGTATCCGCAAGGTTGTTGCCGATGTCACCTATGTTGATAATAAGGAAGTCTCGCGTGACATTATCTCAAGCGCAATTACGCAACAGCCCGTTACAAAGGTTGTTCACGTCGGCACAAAGCCGAGACCGAAGACCGTGGCAACAGGAAAGCTCTCACGCCCGATAAGCGGCGGTATCATTTCCTCCAACTACGGTATGCGCCGAGGCAGTATGCACAAGGGCGTTGACTTTGCCGCAAAGACAGGAACTCGAATTTCCGCAGCAGACGGCGGTACGGTTACATGGGCAGGCTGGAAGCGCGGCGGTTGGGGCTATCTCGTAGTCATCAACCACGGAAACGGAATTGAAACCTACTACGCGCATAACTCGCGTGTCACAGTAAAGGTCGGACAGAAGGTTGCAAAGGGCGAACAGATCGCAAAGATGGGAAGCACCGGCAACAGCTCAGGTCCGCACGTTCACTTCGAGGTTCACGTCAACGGCAGATATGTAAACCCGTGGAAGTATATTAAGTAAGTAAAAACGTCTGAACGATTTTCGTTCAGACGTTTTTTCTATAACAACTGTTTGGCGACAATCGGAGCCTATCGTGTGTACCGAATTCGATCTTATTACCATATGCATAATAATTATATTAACTTTATCATATTTATATTAATTTGTCAATATAATAAAATTATATTGGGTGATATAAATGAAAACAGAATTCAAAGATAATTATATAAAAATAGGTTTGAAAATCTCTTATTACAGAAAACTTAAATCTTTGACACAGGAACAGCTTGCCGAAATTTTAGATTGCGGTGTTTCGTTTATCGGTCAAATAGAAGCTCCAAACGTATATAAAGCAATCTCTCTGGATACTCTTTTCAAAATCGCACAAGCACTTGATATTCCACCATATAAACTGCTCTATTTTGAAGATTGATAAAAGTTCGCCGTACGGCGGACTTTTTTGTTACAAATTTTCAATGCTCTCAAAGCGATATCCCATATCCTTCCACTTTGCGAGAAGTTCATCCAACACCTCTGCGTTTGTTCTCGATGTGCTGTGAAGCAAAACTATTGCTCCGGGGTGGATGCGCTCTGTAAGTTTTTTCATCGCTTCCTCACGTGATGGTTGCTTGTCATCGTACCAATCGACATAGGCAAGACTCCAAAACACGGTTTTATATCCGAGTTTCTGTGCCATAGCAAGGTTCTTTTCCGAGAATTTTCCCTGAGGAGGGCGGTAGAACTTCTTCATTTCCTCGCCGCAAACGTTTTTATACTTTTCCGAAAGTCCGGAAAGCTGGGCGGCAAACTTCTCTTCACTCTCAATTGCCGACATATCGGGATGCGAGAGCGTGTGGTTGCCCACCGTATGCCCCTCATCGCGCATCCGCAAGACGAGTTCCGGTTCGCGGTCTATGTAATTCCCGACAAGGAAGAACGCCGCCGGGACCTCGTGTTTTTTCAGGGCATCGAGAATCTTTCCCGTGTTGCCGTTCTCATATCCTGCGTCAAACGTGAGGTATATGACCTTCTCTTCCTCATTGCCGACAAAATACGAATCATATTTTGCGAGAAAATCTTTTGTTGCGTTTCCGACGGGCGTTTTCCCCGCTTCACGGAAAGAAAGCCCCCAGTTGTCGTACGCCTCGCCAGATGTCGGAACCGCTTCGCCATCAGGAAAATACGGCAATGCACAAAAAACAAGCACCGCAACAAGAAAAATTGCAATTGTCGCCTTATGAACTCTTATTACCATACAAAACACACCTTTCCGCTAAAAATGTATGAGACAGGAAGATTAAATATGTTGCATTCGGGGCTATATTTTGGTAAAATAAATAATATTTGTAACGCTCATTTTCAGGAGGTATATGTTATGGAATGGATACAGGTAGCCATTGATACCACTCACGCAGGCGTGGAGACTCTTACCACGGCGCTTGAGGACATCGGTATCCGTGGTTTTGAAATAGAAGATTCTGCTGATTTTGACGAGTTTATGCACTCGGAGTTCCCTTATCGCGACTATGTTGATGAGGATCTCATAAAAGAAAAGACAGAAGCAGACGTCCGCGTTAAAATCTATGTAAGCTCTAACGAAGCAGGGCACGAACAGCTTCTTTCAGTCCGCGAACTTCTCGCTTCCCTTTCAGGCAACGAAGAGCTCGGAAGCCTTGAGCTTTCGTTTGAAACAATGAACGAGGAGGAGTGGTCTGAAAACTGGAAGCAGTTTTTCCATCCGCTCAAAATTGGGGAACGCGTTCTCATCCGTCCCGAATGGGAAGAGTGTGAAAACGAGGACGGCCGCGTTGTGTTTACCATTAACCCGGGCATGAGCTTCGGAACAGGCTCCCACGCCACAACCCAACTTTGCCTCGAAGCTATTGAGAAATACACAAAAGACGGCGATACCATCCTCGACCTCGGTTGCGGAAGCGGTATTCTTTCCATCGTCGCATGTCTCCTCGGCGCAAAAAGCGCAACCGCAATGGATATTGACAAAAACGCAGTTGACATAGCCATCCGCAACGCGGAGCTCAACGGAGTTTTCTCAGACAAGTTTGAAGCTATGGCGGGAAACATCATTGATGACAAGATTCTGCGCGAGCGTTTTTCAAAGAAGAAGTACGATATCGTTGCCGCAAATATCGTTTCAGACGTTATTATCGGAATTTCGCCGTTTGTGGCGAACTTTGTCAAAGATGACGGTATCTTCATCGCATCGGGAATCATTACAGACCGCCTTGATGAAGTTCTTGGCCATATCAAGAAAAACTTTGAAATCATCACTATCTGCGACAAAAACGATTGGGCATCAATAATTGCGCGACCAATTAAAAAATAATTTTTCGCTTTTTGAGAAAACTTAATAATAACACTGGACAAATACCTCTTTTTTTGGTAGAATATACAATATGATGTTGTAATTTAGGGAGTGAAAAACCTTGGCTAATAATAAACCCAAAAAAGAAATAACAGAGACGATGAAGAAGGACTATGTGACAAACAAGCTTCTGCTTGTCTTCACTTTCGCATTTGCTCTTCTTCTCTTCTTTGCAAATGTCGGACGTATGATGAAGAACATAACAACCTTCGTCCTCGCGTGGAACATCACCAAGATTGTCTCTTATGTCGGCGCAGGTCTCTTTGTGGTCGGTATCGTAATGCTTATTGTTGAAAAATCCAAAAACATAAACACAAAGTACCGTCTTCTTTCAGGAAAGAATGTTTCTTTAGCATCTGCAGTTATTGCAATTTCTGCGGCAGCACTCGCAATCGTTTTCTCACCCGAGATGCTTGCACTTCTCTACATCTTCATCCCCGCACTCGTTGTTCTTTATATCGTTTATTACTCATACCAGCGTGAGTTCTTTATGACAGCGCTCGTTTCAATCCTCAGCGGCGTAGGAATCTGGCTTCTTATGTCTGACCTCGTAAACTCAGGAGACAATATCATCTTTGCAGTTGTTGAAATTATCCTCGTTTTGCTCACGATAATCACCGTTATTGCAAATGTCCGCGGTGGCAACTTCAAACTCTTCGGTCGTGAGATTGCACTTTTCAAGGCAGATGCAAAATATGCGCTTGTTTATATCGCACACGCGCTTTCGCTTCTGCTTCTCGCGGCGGCTTTCTTCTTCCCGGCACTTGCAATCTACTTTATCTTTGCTCTTGTCGCATATATTCTCATCACAGGCATATACTTCACAGTGAAACTTATATAAAAAGTTTTTTAAAAAACACTTGACGTAAATTGCAAATTATCTTATAATAGACAAAGTGAGCCGGTATTCGGTTCTTACAACCGAATACCGACCTTTTATTTTCGACTTGGAGAAGTACTCAAGCTGGTCGAAGAGGCGCCCCTGCTAAGGGCGTAGGTCGCGAAAGCGGCGCGGGAGTTCGAATCTCCCCTTCTCCGCCACCAAAGTCCGTACACTTTCGTGTACGGACTTTTTCTCAATTATGAATATCACCTGTACATTTAAAAAAAATCAAAATCACGGTTGCATTTGAGTGTAAACCATGATATACTTGTTTTGATTGGAGGTATTTTTTATGACAATAAACGAACAGATAAAAACCCCTGTCAGAAAAGAATATGACGTCGCTGTATGCGGTGGCGGTTTTGCAGGCATATCTGCGGCTCTTGCGGCGGCAAGACAGGGAAAGAAAGTTATCCTTTTTGAAAAACAATACATGCTCGGTGGTCTTGGCACAGCCGGCATCGTTACAATATACCTCCCGCTTTGCGACGGTTTCGGTCGCCAGATTTCTTACGGCATCGCCGAAGAACTCCTCCGTCTTTCAATCCTCCACGGTGCAGAGGACAGATATCCCGAAAACTGGCTTGACGGCAAGGGTAGCCGAGGGGAGAAAGACAAAAGATTCGAGGTTCAGTACAACCCCCAGCTCTTTGCAATTCTTGCAGAAAAGCTCCTTTTAACAGAGGGCGTTGACATATTGTATGGTACATACGTCGTCGGAGTTGACAAAGACGGTGACAAGATAGCCCACCTCGTAACGGAGTCAAAATCAGGACGTTTCGCATACAAAGTCGGCTCTGTTGTTGATGCTACGGGCGACTGTGATATTGCACACTTTGCAGGTGCTCCGACGGAAACGTTCAAACAAGGCAATGTCCTTGCGGCGTGGTATTACTCTCTCGGAGAGGCGGGGTACAAGCTCAATATGGTTGGGTACGCCGAAGTCCCCGAAGAGGAGAGGAAGAAAACGGGAATTGAGTTTGAGCCTCTCGTCAAAAGAAGATTCGGAGGTCTTGATACCGAAGAGCTTTCCGAGCAGATGCAGACCTCCCACGAGCAGACATATATTGACTTTCTCAAAAAACGTGAAAACGACAAAAGCGTTCTCCCCGTAACTATGGCGACAACGCCACAGATACGAATGACTCGCAGAATCGTTGGTGAATATGAGCTTTCAGATACGGAAATGCATAAGTGTTTCGAAGATTCGATAGGCATGGTTTCAAACTGGAAAAAGCGTGGACCTGTTTATGAGATTCCGTTTGGCACGCTTTACAGCGCAGAGGTCAAAAATCTCATCTGTGCCGGCCGCTGTGTTTCAACGAATGAAACACTCTGGGATGTCATGCGAGTTATCCCCTGCTGTGCAGTTACAGGTGAAGCAGCAGGTATCGCCGCTTCCATGACGGATGACTTTACTGAAATTGACATAAAGAAGCTTCAGAAAAAACTTACGGAAAACGGCGTAATTCTCCACGAAAGCGACCTTTAAGCTCAACAAAGTGCCCGATATCAAAAACCGATATCGGGCACTTATATTTGCTCAAAAAATTTTTTTGAAAAAAACGAAAATTTTCCTTGACATTTGTCTCAAAAGATAATATAATATTCACGTTGTCAATCGAACAACGAGTCATGCGAGTGTGCTGGAATAGGCAGACAGGCACGTTTGAGGGGCGTGTGTCCATGACGTATGGGTTCAAGTCCCATCACTCGCACCAAAGACACTTGCTTTTAGCAAGTGTCTTTTGTTTTTTATTTCAAAGTGAGGTAACTATAATGCAGATAACAGCAATCACCGTAACTCAGCTTTGCAGTATGTTCTTCTTTATGGCGATCGGCTATTTCTTTACAAAGCGCGGCATACTTACAAAAGAGGCAGGCAGCAACATCTCAAAGCTCATCGTAAACATCTTTCTCCCTGCAATGGTCGTTCTTTCTTTCTCGAACAACTTCAAGCTTGATGTCCTTCGCGACAAGCTTATGCTTGTCATCTTCTCGGTTATTGTTCTTGTAATTACGGGTGTTCTTTCGATTTTTCTCGCAAAGCTCTTCTCCAAAAAGAAGTCAACGCAGAATATATATATTTACAGCTTCACAATCCCGAACCTCGGATATATGGCATATCCTCTGGTCAAGGCAATCTATGGCGAAGCGGCATTTCTCGACACGCTCGTTTTCTGCATACCGTACAGCCTCTATATTTACACAATCGGTATGTTTATCCTCACCTCAAGCGAGAAGGTATCGCTCAAAGGTCTTTTAAATCCCACCCTCGTAGCTACTTTTGCAGGAATCATTATCGGTCTTCTCAACATACAGCTTCCAACGGTTGCCGTAAGCATCCTCGAGATGGCAGAAGGCGCAGTTACTCCGTGTGCGATGGTTCTTACGGGTACGGTCTTTGCAAGAATCAACATCAAATCCGTATTTGTTGACTGGAAATCATACGTTGCTTCAGCGATCAGACTTCTCATTATCCCGCTCATATGCCTTATAATTTTCAAGCTCCTGAACATCCCGCACGGATGGATAATTTCATCAATCTGCGTTCTCGCGATGCCGATGGGTGTAAACAGCGTTATCTTCCCAGAAGCTTACGGCGGCGATGCGGAGTCAGGCGCAAAGGTCTGCTTTATGTCGGCAATCCTCGGCATAATCACAATCCCAATAGTATTTTCACTTATATAACAAAAGAACTCTTCGGAAATCTCCGAAGAGTTCTTTTTATATTGCCATATATCTTTCTTCGCCGCGTGTTATAGTCACCTTGCCTGCCGTTATGTCAAAGACCTTTGCCGCAAGCGCGTCAAAGTCTTCAGACGGAACAACAAAAGAAAGCTCGACTTCGGCACCGTAGTCAGACGAAATATTCTTTGCACCCATTTCGGTGATTAGCTTCTGGATGATCTCGAAGAGGTTGTACGGTACGCTCATTGAAGCACTTCTCCACAGACGCATGACTGCAATTCCCGCGGCATCGAGCGCAATCTTCGCCGAATGCGAATACGCACGCACAAGACCGCCTCCGCCAAGCAAAATTCCACCGAAATATCGCGTTACGACACAGCAGAAGTCGAACACCTCTTCCTTGCGGAAAACGTCAAGCACGGGAAGTCCTGCCGTACCCTGCGGCTCACCGTTGTCGGAATAGCGCATTATGTTATTGCTTCGAATGGAATAAGCATAGACGTTGTGAGTCGCTGTTTTGTGTTTTTCGTTTATTTCCGCGATGAACGCGAGTGCTTCTTCTTCAGTAGGCGTGTAGCGCACCTCACCGATAAAACGCGAGCGTTTTTCAACGAATTCGTCTATTCCCCTGCCTGCAGGTACTCTAAAGCTTGTCAAGAGTCTCACCTCCGAGCTCACGGACTACCTTGCCGTAAATCTTATCATTAACTATTGCACGAACCCGTGCGCCATTCTCTTCATACTCCTGGGAGAGCACCTTCGCCTCACGGTGAAGCATATCAAGAAGAGCGGACTTGTTGTACGGTACGCAAATCTCTATCTCGCGCTCACTCTTCGCAAGCTTTTCGCATATTTTGCGGCAAAGCTCATCTCTTCCCTCACCCGTTTTTGCCGAGATGCAGACGGAGCTGTCATTTTGGGGGAAATCGGAGAGGTTTTCCGCAACATCGCATTTATTGAACACCGTAAGTGTCGGTATCTCGCCCGCACCGAGGTCAGAAATAACCTTTTCAACCACGCGACCGTGCTCTGCAAATTCGGGGTTTGATGCATCGACGACGTGGAGAAGCAAATCTGCATACAGCAGTTCCTCAAGCGTTGCGCGGAATGCACGTGTCAGGTGGTGCGGAAGTTTTCTTATGAAACCTACCGTGTCGGAGAGGATAACCTCTGTCGTGTCGTTTATCTTGAACTTTCGTGACGTCGTGTCAAGCGTGTCAAAAAGCCTGTTTTCGGTGTGAATCCCCGCACCCGTCAAAGTATTCAGAAGCGTTGATTTTCCCGCGTTAGTGTACCCTATAAGCGCTACAAGCGGCACTTCGCGACGAAGGCGCGCGCGTCGCTGTTCACTTCGCACATTTCTCACCGCTCCAAGCTCTTCTTCAAGGCGCGAAATTCTGCGTCTTATATGACGGCGGTCGGTCTCAAGCTTTGTTTCACCCGGTCCTCGCGTACCGATACCGCCACCGAGACGGGATAGCGAAGTCGAGCCACCTGCAAGGCGCGGAAGAATGTATTTATACTGCGCAAGCTCTACCTGAAGCTTACCCTCGCGCGACTGTGCTCGCGATGCAAAAATATCAAGAATGAGCATCGAGCGGTCAAGCACGCGTACCCCAAGGATATCCTCAAGGTTTTTCGTCTGTGCAGGAGAGAGCTCGTTATCAAAAACTGCAAGGGAAACATCGTTTTGCTCTATGAATTCGGCGATTTCCTCTGCCTTGCCCGCGCCGATAAATGTCTTCGGCTCGGGAGCGTGGCGATTCTGCAGTATTCTTCCTACCTCTACTCCGCCTGCAGTTGAAAGAAGCTCGGAAAGCTCATCCATTGAGTTTTCGTCTGTTTTCTCTTCCTCGGTATATATATCCGCGGCGAGCCCGACGAGCACCGCGCGTTCTAAAATCTTATCACTGTCCATATTTTTGTCCTTCTCATGTGTTATAATATAAGTATAACTTAATTTTCGACTTGTATCAATATAAAATTTGCCGAAAGAGGGCAAATATGATATACTTGAATCAGACACTGCTCGGGAGGTAATGTTATGCTTCATTTTATACTCGGAAGAGTGAAAAGCGGAAAAACCTCATACATAACAAACATAATAAACGAAAAGAAAGCTTCGGGAAGTCTTCTTATAGTTCCCGAGCAGTTTTCGCATGCAACTGAGCGTCTTTTGTGTGAGAAGCTCGGCAATACAGTTTCCCTGCATACCGAAGTTACAAGTTTTCGCCGCCTTGCCACGAAAATCAAATCCGAAGTCGGCGGTCTTGCGGCAGATATCCTTGGTGACGGCGCAAGGATTCTGCACCTGCACTCTGCAGTTTCCGACGTTGCTCCCGCCCTCACCACACTCGGGAAAAGTGCCGTTTCTCCCGAAAAGCTCTCGTCGCTTCTTGCGGTAATCGACGAATTCAAGGCATATGGCATCTCTCCCGAGGCTCTTTCATCGGAAATGTGCGATATGAGCGAATCTCTCCGCAGAAAACTTTCCGATGTTGCACTTATTTATGCGGCGTATGAGAGCCGCCTCGGAGAGGATACGTTTGATTCCTACGACGAGCTCGCCTTTGTCGCAAAGGCTTTGCAGACGAGCAACTTTTTCTCCGAACGGTACGTTTATTTTGACAATTTCACCGGCTTCAGCGCGGCGCAGTTTGACATAATTGAGGCCGCAACGAGAAAAGCCCGTGATGTTTACATCGCGCTTGAACTTCCGAAAAATATGGAGGAAGGCATTGAAAACGGCATATTTGACGAGACCTTCTCCACAAAGAAAAAACTCTCTGCCCTTGCAGAGCGCAACGGCATTGAAATATCCGAAATATATCTTGACTGCAAGAGTGAGAGTGCCCTTTATCACCTTGACCGTGCACTCTTTGCAGACGAAGTTCTCCCCTACGGCAAACCCGCTCCGGAAATCTGCACAAGCTCCTCTGACAGCATCTTTGAGGAGTGTGAAAAAAGCGCAGGGTATATACTCAAAAAGGTTTCCGAGGGTGCCCGTTTCCGCGACTTCTCTGTCGCTGTGACAGACAGCGACTATCTCCGCATATGCGAAGCTGTTTTTGACCGTTATGAAATACCGTCCTATAAAAGCAGAAACACCGCGCTTTCTTCAAGCCCGATAGTTGCGCTTATCCGAAACGCGCTCGAATGCGCCGTACTTGGGCTCCGAACAGACTCCCTGACAGAGTATGTGAAAACAGGTTTTTCCGGAATCTCCTCAAAAAGCCTTGATATATTTGAGAATTATCTCTGCACATGGTCACCGAAAAACTATGAGTGGAATTCAGAACGTGACTTTGTCAAGAACCCGCTCGGCATCTCCTCTCCGGAAAGTGACGAAAGCCGTGACCTTCTCCGCATTGTTAACCGCGTTAAGAAAAAGCTTACAACACCGATAAAGAAACTTTCCGCCGCCATTGCAAAAAACTCGGGCGGTGAGGATGTTGCATGCGCAATTTTCAACTTTATAAACGATATAGCTCTTCCGCGCAGAGTTTCAGCCATGTCTTATCTCTCCGAGCTTTCGGGACGTGTTGACGATGCCCGCGAATACGAAGCCATTCTTGATATCATATATGAAATAACAGACGACATCGGCCATCTCAAATCAGACAAACTCTCACCTGAGGACGTCCTTCTGCTCTTTAAGCTTGTTGTATCGCAGTATGAGCTTGCAACAATCCCCGCAACCATCGACTGCGTAAACATCGCACTTTCAGACCGTGCAGACGGTGAGAGATGTGCATACCGCATCGTCCTCGGTGCAAACGACGGGGCTTTCCCCTCTTCCGAGCACGACTCCGGCATTTTGACATCAAATGACAGGCAAGAGCTTTCAGACCTTGGCTTCACACTCTCTCCATCTCTTTGTGAGAAAATTTACAAGGATATTTCCTGCGTTCACAGCATTCTCTGCTCATCGGAGCGTGGGCTCTATATTAGCTATCTCACAACATCAGGTAAGGGTGAAGAGATGTTTGAAGCCGAGGCAGTTTCGCGCATCCGCGCAATCTTCCCCGAGCATTATGAAGGACTTTCTCTGCATGAGGCACGTACTCTTGCAAAAACTCCCTGCTTTGACGAATGTGTATCAGAGGGAATCAACATCCTCTTTGATGGCGCGGATGAATCTCTTTCGGACAAGCTTTCTTCC
>JAZQSI010000169.1:0-25465 GCA_045629985.1 Eubacteriales bacterium | reverse complement strand
TAACCCCTTTGAACTGATTATGTATATAATATACACTATGCAGAAGTTTTTTTCCACCCTTTTTTTAAAAAAAGATAAAAAAACAATAAAAACACCGAGATCAATACGATGTTAATACTATTTGAATGATGTTTACTCCCGTCAGCAAATACTGTAATTTCTTCGAAAAAATGAAGGTTTGAGACAAAAAAAGCAAGCAGCGCGCTTACAAAGCTCTGAGTGAGTTTTCCTGCGAAGTATTGAAGAGTTTTAAGGTCAGTGCTTTGTATAAAGCTTAATGCCTGAAAATGGACGCATAAACCGCCCCAACCGAGAAGTGAAGAAATCAGGATAAAAGAAGTTTTTGGGTCAGCTGACTGCAAGAGTTCGTACGAGCCTGATGTGATTTCAAGAACTCCGAACAAAAACGCACGTAGGATCGGAAATTGCGAGAGTGTAGGGAATGAGAGATTGAGGACAGAGGTAAATACAGAGAAAAAAACAATATAAGCCGAGATAATAAGTGAGGACATTGTTGCACCGTAAATTGCATCTGTAAAGGCAAATGAAAAAGACACATTCGGTGAGTCTTGGTTTTTTGAGGGCATATTTGCATCTATGGGAGAAAAAAGCCTGAAGAGAGAGCCGGTAATTACGGCAGAGGTTATATGTATCAAAAGCAAAATTACGCCGATTTTGAGGGACGAAAACATACCTGCTCCAACCGTGCTCAGAATAAAAGCCGGACCTGCGTTGTTGCAGAAAGCAAGGGTGCGTTCAGCTTCTTTTTTTGAGATTAGCCTGTCTTTATAGAGCGTGGCACATACCGTTGCACCTATGGGATAGCCGCTTATCAATCCCAGAATGAGAGCAGGAAAAGAATTTTCGCTTACAGAGAAAAGTGGCTTCATTAGTCTTTTTAAAAAATGCGGCAGCGTATCAGCAAGTTTTAAGGTCAAAAACAGCTTTGTGACAACGAGAAAAGGGAACAGTGATGGTATGACGGAGGTTGCACAGAGCGAAAGCGACTTGCTGACCGTAGGTGCGACAGTTGAAGAAAAAAACAGTAGAGAAGAGAGAAAAATACAAATAAAAACAGCGGCAAAACCGCGAAAAACTGACATCAAAACAACCTCCATTTCTCATAAAATAATGTATGCAAAAAAACTATTTGAAATTTATAAAATTTTCATTTAAATTCGAGCGATTTCGTGTTATAATAACAATGTATAGTTTTGTTTAGATGTACGTACAGGAGAAAGGTATGAATAAAAAAGCGTTTGGTATGAGCGACTTCGCCGAGAGAGACAATTACATAATAGAGGGAAGAAACTCTGTTTTTGAGGCTCTCAGGACCGGAAGACCTATTGATAAAGTGCTCTATGCAGATGGGGATAAGAACATTGCCTACATTCTTGCGGCGGCAAAGGCTGCAGGAGTTGTCACTTCAAAGTGTGACAGAAGAAAGCTTGATGCACTCAGCAGAAGCGGAGCGCATCAGGGGATAGTCGCGTTTGCGGCAGCGCATGAATACAGCACAGTTGATGAGATATTGCAGAAAGCAGAGGAAAGTGGAAGAGCCCCTCTTATCGTTGTCTGTGATGAGATTTCGGATCCGCATAATCTTGGTGCAATTATAAGAAGTGCCGAGGCGGCAGGTGCTCACGGTTTGATTATTCCGAAGCGCCGTAATGCCGGGCTTACCTCAATTGTTTCCAAGGTTTCATCGGGCGCGATTGAACATCTTCCTATAGCTCGCGTTGCCAATATCCCGTCTACACTCAATGAGCTTAAAAAGAAAGGTCTGTGGGTTTACGGAACAGGGCTTACCGAAAAATCAACGTCACTTTATGATACTGACCTTCGCGGTGCTGCTGTAATCGTCATCGGTTCAGAGGGAGACGGAATGGGAAGGCTTGTTGCGGAGTCCTGTGACGTTATTATGAAGATACCGATGATGGGTAAAACACAGTCCCTTAACGCGTCTGCAGCAGCTGCAGTTGTGCTTTTTGAGGTATTGCGTCAGAGAAGCTAAAATTTTTTGAAAGGAGCATCCTGAAAATGGAAAAGGATAAAAAAATATTCAATACAGTTTCCGATATGTCCGTTCAGGATGTTTTGGATGAAATCAACACAGAAGCATATCAGCTTGAGGCGGAAGATCTGATTCTTGAGGATATCTTGGCTGAATTTTCGGGAGAGCCAAAAAAAACTCCAAAGCCGCCCGTTATCACAAACAAAGAACAGCTTGAGAAGTTTAAGGAAGAGCTGACACTTCACGAAAAGACGGAAGAGCCTTCTGTGAATGAGGATACCGCAGATGACCTTGTTGACACAAAAGACAATGTCAAAATGGTGGATACCATCGTTCGCCCGTGGGAAAACGGCGTTTACGGTGATATGAAGATCCAGGAGACTATAAGTAGTACTGATAAAAGACAAAAAGATAGGAAGAGAAAACGTAACGCAACTCTCTCTGAAACTTTTGATACATTTACGAGAAGCGAGCTTTTTGAAGAAAAAATACAGGAAGAACCGCTTGAAACCCGTTCGGTTGAAGAGATAATAAAAGAAAACAGAAAAGTCTCAAAGCTTTTGGGTTTGCGTACAATAGCACTTCTTATACTCAGCATACTTTCGTGTTATCTGGCTTTTGCCATGCCGCTTCGCTGGTATATTCCGAGGTTTATTTCGTATACGGCCTATCCGTTCAGATACCTGTTTCTGACAGCGTTTTTTCAGATTCTTGCGATGATTCTTTCGGTTGATGTTATTTCAAAGGGACTTTACCGTCTCTGCATATTCAAGCCGAATGTTGACTCTGCCATAGCGTTTTCATCGTTTGCGACGCTTATTCATGTTTTGACTGTAATCATAGCGCCGCACTGGAAAGGATGGCTCCCGTACAGCTCAATATCTGTGCTTACGCTGTTCTTCACGATATTCGGCAAATGGATTTATATCCGTGCAATTTGCAGAGCGTGCAAAACGGTTAAATCTGCAAAGCTTCCGAGTGCTGTGCATGTTGCAAACAGATACGACGAGGTAAATATAATTAAACAGGTGACCGATAACACTGCATCTTTTATAGCTCATATAAATGACACGGATGCCGCGCGTAAGTTCTGGTCATACCTGTCACCGATTTTTATTGTGGCATCAATCGTTTGTGCGTTTATTTCGTCGGTAGGAACGGGGGCGCCTGAACACTTTTTCTGGGCGCTTGCGGCTATATCTTCCGTTTCGACACCGTTTTTCACAACGCTTTGCTTTGCACATCCGTTTTCAGTGATTGAAAAGAAGCTCTCTTTAATCGGAGCGGCAATTTCGGGGTGGTTTTCTGCCACAAACCTTTCCAAGAAAGCGAACTTTATTGTATGCGATGAAGATGTTTTCCCGAAAGGTACAATAACCCTGCACGGACTCCGTGTTCTCGGTACATTCTCGCTTGAACAGACTGTGTGCTATACTGCGAGCATAATTGCAGAGACAAAAAGCGGTCTCTCCGGTGTCTTTGCTGATTTGCTCAAGAGCAGATATCAGGATACAATTCAGGTAAAGAATCTTAAATATCTCGAGGATGGCGGTATTGAGGCGCAGATAGGCGAGGATAACGTCCTTGTCGGAAGCTCCGGCTTTATGCTCCGTTCAGGTGTAAAAATATCTCTCGGAACGACTACAAAAAATGCAGTTTTCGTTGCAATCAACAAAGAACCTGCGGGTGTATTTAATGTGAACTATAAGGCGAATGTTGAAGTTGAGCGCGCTCTCCACGCTATGGTGAAGAAAAAAATTCCCGTAGTTTTGGCTGTGCGTGATTTCAACTTGCTTCCGATGATGGTTGAAGATATGTTCAATCTCCGTGACAGTTCTCTCGAATTTCCTGAAATAGAAGACAGAATTGACTTATCGGCAGATGAGCAGTTTATAGACACAGATGCGTGCGCGATAATCACAAGAAGCGGGCTCTATCCGTTTTCGGAGTCTGTCATATCGGCTAAAAAGCTTCGCAACGTTACAATCAGAAACATTATTCTGACCTGCATCGGTGCGGTTATAGGAATGCTTCTGATGTTCTATCTCACGTTTATGCAGAGACCGGTTCTTATTCCTCCGCATACAGTCTTTGTTTATATGATGATGTGGATGATTCCGACGTACCTTTTGTCAAAGAGAGTAAAGAAATAGAGCTTTACACAAAAAGGAGAAAATTATGGAAATTAAAAAATCAGGAATGGTTGCAATCATTGGCCGACCCAATGTAGGAAAGTCAACTCTCATCAATGCTTTTGCAGGTGAGAAGATAGCGATAGTTTCAGATAAACCGCAGACAACGAGAAACAGAATCTGCGGTATCATAAACAGAGAAGACACGCAGTATGTTTTTCTTGATACTCCGGGCATACACAAGCCTAAAAGCCATCTTGGCGAGTATATGGTAAAAGTCGCAGGAGATTCGATTTCAGATGTTGATGCGATTCTTATGCTTGTTGCACCGGTTGCAAACATCGGAGAAATAGAAAAGGGGATAATTGAGCGCATTTCGCAGAGCAATGTACCTGTGATTCTGCTTATCAATAAGATTGACACCGTAGAAAAAACTGATATTTTCCCGGTTATAGAGGCATACAGCAAAGCGCATAGCTTTGATGCTATTATTCCGATTTCTGCAGAGAGACGTGACGGTCTCGAGGCTATATATGATGAGCTTGATAAATTCATTCCCGAGGGTGGTGCACTTTTCCCTGAGGATATGATTTCAGACCAGCCAGAAAAGCAGATGGTTTCGGAAATTATAAGAGAAAAGCTCTTAAGGCTTTTAAATCACGAGATTCCGCACGGCACAGCCGTTGAAATAACACGCTTCACCGAGCGTGATAACGGCATAATTGACGTAGTTGCGACGATATACTGTGAAAAGGATACCCATAAGGGCATTATAATCGGTAAGCGTGGTGCGATGTTAAAGCGCGTGGGCGAAAGCGCAAGGCGCGATATTGAGAAGTTCATGGGAACAAAAGTTTATCTTGAAACCTGGGTTAAGGTAAAGGAAAACTGGAGAGATAACGATGTTCTTATAAAGAACTTTGGTTACGAATTATAGTGTAAAGTAATTCTACTTTATTGGCGGTGTTGTTCTTGCAGATTGTAGATAAAGGGCTTGTTTTACGCGAAACGCCGTATAAAGAAGCGGATGTGATGCTTACTGTGCTTACGGAGTGTCAGGGAAAGCTTTCTGTTTTGGCACGCGGTGCAAGGAGAAAAAGCAGTAAGTTTTCAGCAGGGGTGCAGCTACTTTCATATTCGGAATTCACCTTATATGAGAGCGGGGGAAGATATACACTGAACGAAGCAGAGCCTTTAGAGATGTTTTTTGGCATACGCGGAGATATTGTAAAACTTTCTCTTGCTTCATATTTTGCCGAAGTTCTTGAGCAGGCGGCAGATGAGGATACAATAAATCCGGAGCTTCTGCGCCTTGGTCTTAATTCGGTTTTTGCAATTTCAAAAACGTCAATTGAGCTGGATAAAATAAAAGCCGCTTTTGAACTGAAGATAGCACAGCTTTCGGGATATACTCCAAACCTTGATTCGTGTATGTGTTGTGGTACAGTGGATAATCTCACGGCTTTTGACATTCAGAACGGCGGTGTTGTGTGCGGAAACTGTAACCGTGGCGGAAACCGAAGCGTGGATGCAAGTGTTCTGGATGCGATGCGGTTTATCCTCAGAGAAGATGTGAAGAGAATTTTTTCATTTTCAATAAACGAAGCTTCAATGAAGAAGCTTTCGCAGATAACAAACGACTATTTAAGAATTCATTTTGACAGAACTTTCAAAACGGACATATTCTATAAAGGACTTATTTAATTTATGGTAAGCTTGAATGAAAAATCTTTAAAAACGCTTGAACTGAACGCGGTGCTTCGGATTCTTTCGGAGCATGCCGTAAGTGACGGTGCAAAAAAGCTTTCGCTTGGACTTCGCCCCAGCCACGATGCGTCTCAGGTTCGTTCCGAGCTTGAAAAGACGGGGGCTGCGCGCAAGCTCATAGGATATAAAGGAACACCTTCTTTTTCCGGAGTGTGTGATGTTTCAGCATCGCTTCGTAGAGCGGAAATCGGAGGTTTTCTCAATCCTTCCGAGCTTTTGCAGATTGCGGATTTGCTGAAAACGGCAAGGGGAGCGCAGAGCTACCTTGAAGATGACAGACGAAAAGAAAAAACAGCTCTCGACGGCCTTTTTGCGGCATTGTTTATAGACCGTGCGTTTGAAGATAAAATCAGGAATGCAATCATAAGTCCTGAAGAGATTGCTGACGGCGCATCAGGAGAGCTTCTTGCGATAAGACGAAAGATGCGCAGAAGCGGAGAGAAAATACGCGAAGTTCTTGCGCACATCATTTCATCTCCGTCACATTCAAAGCACCTGCAGGAAGCGATAATAACACAGCGCTCCGGCAGATACGTTGTTCCCGTAAAAAGTGAATATAAAGGCGAGATAAAGGGTCTTGTTCACGATATTTCTTCTACTGGTGCAACTGTATTTGTTGAGCCGTTGCAGGTAGTTGAACTCAACAATCTTATGCGTGAGCTTGAAGCCGAAGAAAAGAAAGAAATCGAAAGAATTCTCGCAGAGCTTTCGGCAGAAGCGTCGCAGATTGCGGACGGACTCTTGAGAAACTACGATGTCCTAATCAATCTTGACCTTATATTCGCAAAGGGAAATATGTCCTATACTCTCAACGCAGAGGCGCCTTCAGTAAACGACAAAGGAATCGTTAACCTCATAAACGCAAGACATCCTTTGCTCGATAAAACAAAGACTGTCCCTGTTTCAATCCGCGTCGGAAAAGAGTTCGACACTCTGGTAATAACAGGTCCCAACACGGGCGGTAAGACGGTTTCGCTCAAAACCGTGGGACTTCTGACTCTTATGGCAGAGTGCGGAATGTATATCCCGTGTGATTACGGAAGCGAAATTTCTGTTTTTGAGAAGATATACGCAGATATTGGTGATGAGCAGAGTATAGAGCAGTCGCTCTCGACATTCTCATCGCATATGAAAAATATTGTTGAAATAATCGACGGTGCAGACGCAAGCTCTCTTGTTCTTGTTGACGAGCTCGGTGCAGGTACAGACCCTGTCGAGGGCGCGGCACTTGCAGTTTCCATAATTGAGCATATCAAGGCGATGGGAGCAAAGACCATAGCAACAACCCATTATGCAGAGCTCAAGAGTTTCGCTCTTATTACGGACAGAGTTGAAAATGCGTGCTGCGAGTTTGATGTAACCACCTTGAAGCCGACATACAGGCTTCTTATCGGAATTCCGGGTAAGAGTAACGCGTTTGCGATTTCAGAGCGTCTCGGATTGCCACAAGGCATCATAAAGAACGCAGGTGCTCTTGTAGAGCGTGAGGACAAACGCTTTGATGAAATACTCTCTGCTCTTTCAGAGAAACAAAAAACTCTCGATGCAGAGCTTACTCGCGCAAACGATATGCGGGCAGATATCGAAAACAGAAAGCAAAAGTCAGAGCAGTTTGAGCGTGAGCTTGAGGCTCGAAAAGTAAGTGTAATTGAAAAGGCAAGAGAAGATGCCGAAAAGATTCTGAAAGACGCACGTGAGGCGGCAGAAAAAGCTCTTGACGAGATTAAGGAAATACGAAAGCTCGAGGCAAAAAAGGCAGACAGAAACAGAATTAATGAAGCGCAGAATGAGCTCAAGCGTGGGCTAAATGAAGCAGAACGCGGAATCATCCGTTCGAAGCCGCGCCCGACTCCGAAGCCGCTTCCGAGAAAGCTTCGTCCGGGAGATACGGTTGAGCTTTGTGAGCTTGGTCTTCAGGGAACGGTGCTTGAAATTTCTGAAAAGTCTGGGACAATGACCGTTCAGGCGGGTATAATGAAGGTAACTGCGCGACCTGAAGAGGTAACGCTTATTGAAGAAAGCGGCGAGAAAACCGTAAATGAGTTTATCGCAAAGAAAAAAGCAGAGCTCCGCAATATTTCTGTTAAACCCGAGGTTGACATCCGCGGTATGACTGTAGATGAAGCGGAATATGTTCTCGGCACTTATCTTGATAATGCATTCCTTGCAAAGCTCAATTCCGTTACGATAATCCACGGAAAGGGAACAGGTGTTCTTCGTAAGGCAGTACACACATACCTTCGTTCACATCCGCACATAAAATCATGGAGACTTGGTGTGTTTGGTGAGGGAGAAAACGGTGTAACCATTGCCGAATTGAGAATTTGATATACGGAATTGCGTATATGTGAGTTTTTTTGTCTAATATATGGAGAAAAAATATTGACTTATATATGCAAAATTTGATATTATATATTCAGACAAAATAATATCGTAAATTTTTTATGAGGAGATTGCCTTAAAATGTGTTCTAAAGAAGTTATCATCAACAATCAAATCGGTCTTCGTGCTCGTCCTGCAACTTTCTTTATTCAGAAAGCCAACGAGTTTAAATGCAGCATTCAGGTAGAGCGTGAGGAGCGTTGTGTAAATGCAAAGAGCCTTCTCGGTGTTCTTTCACTCGGCATTGTTAAGGGTACAAAGGTTACCATAATTGCAGACGGTGTTGACGAGGATGAAGCACTTGTTGCGCTGACAGAGCTTGTCGGAAGTAATTTTTCTGACAAAATGTAAATTAAATCTGATTTTTATAGACGGCCAAGTGCCGTCTATATTGTTATAGGCAGGTGAGAAGAATGACCCCGAAAGAAAAAGCGCTGAAGCTTCCGCAGAGCCCGGGCGTGTATATCATGATGAACGAAAACCGTGAGGTAATTTACGTCGGAAAGGCAAAACGTCTGTATAATCGCGTAAATTCTTATTTCCGTTCAAATTCGGCACATAACAGGAAAACCAGAACAATGGTTTCGCAGATACACGACTTTGATTATATCCTTACGGATACAGAGCTTGAGGCCTTTGTCCTTGAAAACTCGCTGATTAAGCGCCATATGCCGAAATATAACATTCTTCTCAAGGATGACAAGGGTTATCCGTTTATACGACTTTCGGTAAAAGATGATTTTCCGAGGTTTTCGATAGTTTCAAAGCCTGCTGACGATGGTGCGGAGTATTTTGGTCCGTACGGCGGAAGAGTTGAGTCAAGACGTGCGATTGAGACTGTTTCGGAGCTTCTTAAACTGCCAACCTGCAAAAGAAAATTCCCTCAGGAAATAGGAAAAGGAAGACCTTGTCTTAACAGCCATATAGGGCGCTGTGACGCTGTCTGTGCAGGGAAAGTTTCTAAAGACGAATATCGGGAGAAAATCTCGCGTGCCTGTATGATCCTTTCGGGCAAAACAGATGCGGTTATAAGTGATTTGGAGAAAAAGATGCTTCTCCACGCCGATAATCTTGAATTCGAGCTTGCGGGAAAGCTTCGCGATGAAATGCGCGCAATAGGTGCTCTTTCAACCAAACAGAAGATGATATCAAGCATGCTTTCCGACACAGATGTTGTTGCGCTCTTCGCTGGTGAGAGTAAAACTGCGTTTGCTGTTTTGCACTATATAGACGGTGCATTGCTTGAGAGTGAAGTCAAAATGATTGAAACCCCTGTTTACGGTGAGCTTTCGGAGCTCATGGAGGAGTTTTTGCTTCGCTATTATTCAGGCAGGAGCAGTTTGCCGAGAGAGATTTATATTCAGCACGATGTTTCTTCAATAGAGACGCTGTCAGATTGGCTCTCGGAGCTTTCTGAACGGCGCGTAAGGGTGATTTGTCCGAAACGTGGTGAGAAACTTGCTCTTGTCCGAATTGCCGAAAAAAACGCCGAAGAAAAGGCGAGAACGCAAATTAACCGCGACGAGCGAAGCAAAAAGATACTTGATGATATCTCGAAGATTCTTGCGCTTGAAAATGAACCTTGCCGCATAGAGTCGTATGACATTTCAAACACAGCCGGAAAAGAAATGGTCGGAGGGATGATTGTTCTCTTGAACGGTTCTTTTGCACGGCGCGAGTACAGGAGGTTCAAAATCAAAACCCTCGACAATCAGGATGACCCGCGTGCAATGCGTGAGGTACTTGAACGGAGATTTGCACGCTACCGTGATGGCGACGAGAAGTTTTCAAACAGACCTGATTTGATTTTGCTGGATGGTGGCATTGGGCAGGTTCGCGCAGTATCCTCACTTTTTGAGGAGATCGGTATTGACATTCCTCTCTTTGGTATGGTAAAAGATAACAAGCATATGACACGCTCTCTTATTGATGCGTCGGGAAGAGAAATCGGAATTTCTGCAACACCGTCTGTTTTCCGCTTTATCGCCACTGTTCAGGACGAAGTGCACAGGTATTCAATAGATTACCACAGAAAGCTCCGTGAGAGAAATATGACAGAGAGCGAGCTCACAAAGATTCCGGGCATCGGAAAGAAACGCGCAGAAACGTTGCTAAAACATTTTAAGAGCATCGGAGCGATAAGAGATGCCGGTGTAGAAGCACTTTGTGAAGTGCTTACGTTAGAGCTCGCAGAAAAAGTTTATGAGTATTACCATAGAGAGGAGGAGACTCTTTGAGAGTTATATCAGGAACACAAAAGGGAAGAGTTCTGAAAACTCCCGATGGACTTGACACCCGTCCGACAACGGATAAGGTAAAAGGTGCAATTTTTAACATAATTCAATTCGAGATAGCGGGTAAAAAAGTGCTTGACCTATTTGGCGGCAGCGGTCAGCTTGCGATAGAAGCGATAAGCCGTGGTGCAAAGTCTGCACTTATCGTGGATAATTCGAAGAAAGCTGTGGATGTAATTAAAGAAAACATAAAATCCTGCAGTTTCGAAGAGGAGATACGTGTGCATCGCGGAGATTATGCGGAAGTATTGACAAAAGGTGCGGAATATGATGTAATATTTTTAGATCCTCCGTATGCAAGCGACCTTCTCGTCCGCGCACTTCGTTTGATAGTTGAATTTGACATATTATCAAAAGATGGTATAATAGTATGTGAGACAGACGCATCTTCTGATTTGGCTGAGCTCTTCCGAGGAAAATATGCTCTTCGAGAATATAAATACGGAAGAATTAAGCTTTCGGTGATCCGAAACTCTTTGATTGAGGAGTAAAGATATGAAAACAGCTGTTTATCCGGGAAGCTTTGACCCGGTTACGAAAGGTCATCTTGATATTATCGAGCGTGCAGCTTCGATTTTTGACAAAGTCGTGGTTGTTGCTATGGTTAACAGCAAAAAGAAACCGGCTTTTTCTCTTGAAGAGCGTTGCCGTTTTCTTGAAAAATGTACAAAACGTTTTAAAAACGTTGAGATAAGAACGTCGGATTCACTCCTTGCAGAGTGGGTGAAGTCAGTAGGCGATTGCGTTCTTATAAAAGGGCTTCGCGCGGTGAGTGATTTTGAGAGTGAGTTTCAGATGGCTCTGATCAACAGAAAGTTGAATCCGAATCTTGAAACGCTCTTTTTGCCGACAACAGAGGAGAATCTATATTTGTCTTCAAGTGTTGTAAAAGAAGTCTGTTCGCTTGGCGGAGATATTTCGTCGTTTGTTGATAAGGAAATTTTAGAGGAAGTAAAAAATAAACTTTTGAGGGGAGATAAGAAATAATGGCAAGTGGAATTGATGAATTGGTAAATATGCTGTATGACATGGTCACAGAAGCATGGGCGCTTCCTTTCGGAGCAGAGAAATGTATTCTTGAGAGGGAAAAGATTCTCGACCTCATTGATGAGATTCGTGTCAATCTCCCGAAGGACCTTGAGCAGGCACGCACAATAGTTGATAACAGAAACGAGATTTTGGCCGCAGCAAAGCGTGAAGCAGATTCGATTCTTGCTGCAGCAGAGAACAGAGCACGCCATATGGTTTCAGAAGATGAAATTGTCCTTTCGACAAAGCAGAAGGCGGCAGAGGTCATGTCGGTTGCGGAGACAAAGTCAAAAGAGCTTCGCCGTGCGGCAAATGATTATGCAGAAGATACATTGAGAAGACTTGAGACTGTTATTGAGCAGGCACTCAATGAAACAAGAGAATCGAGAAAACAGTTTAAGTCAGCCGTCGTAAAGACAACTCCCGAAGAATAAAATGGATATAAAAAGACCTGTGGTTTGTGCCACAGGTCTTTTTTGTTATATGGACATAATCTTTGAGATATTGTACATATCTGCGCGCAGATCTTTTTTCATATTAAGAGCGGTGTCAATATCAATATCGCAGAGGTCGCCGTCTTTTAAGCATACAACGCGGTTGGTTTTGCCTTCCATGAGAGTATGAACAGCATAAGCACCAAAGCGGCTTGCCATAACACGGTCACGTGCGGTGGGACTTCCGCCGCGCTGAATGTGACCGAGAATAGTGAGGCGGGTGTCAATGCCGGTTTCTTCAATAATGCGGTTTGTGACGTCAATCGCGCTTCCAACGCCTTCTGCCTGTATGATGATGTAGTGCGAACGCTTGTTTATTCTGCCTGCGCGGATTTTTTCAACAACATCCCGTTCAAAATCGAATGGCATTTCAGGAACAAGAACGGCCTGCGCACCGCAAGCGATACCGACATACAAAGCAAGGTGACCTGCATTGCGACCCATAACCTCAACAACAGAGCAACGCTCGTGAGACTGCATCGTGTCGCGGAGTTTATCTATAGCGTCAAGTGCAGTATTGCATGCGGTGTCAAAACCAATGCTGTAATGAGTTGAAGCAATATCGTTATCAATTGTGGCAGGAACGCCTATTGTATGGATTCCGCTCTCTGCAAGAGCTCTTGCACCTCTGAAAGTACCGTCACCGCCAATAGTAACGATACCGTCAAGACCGAGGTACTTGCATGAAGAGACTGCTTTCTGCAAACCTGCTTCTGTCATGAATTCCGGGCAACGTGCAGTGAAGAGCATTGTGCCTCCCTTTGAAATGATGCCGTTAACGCTTCTTGCGTTAAGCTCAACAACGTCACCGTTGATAAGTCCGTTATATCCTCGGCGGATTCCGAGACATGTAATTCCGTGGTACGCTGCGGTTCTCGCAACGGCACGAATCGCGGCGTTCATACCCGGAGCGTCACCACCGCTTGTAAGGACACCGATTGTTTTGATGTCAGCCATAAATATCAACCTTTCAGAGTAAAACTTTCTATAAGTATTATAACAAGTGTAGCTCTAAAAATAAAGAGCAATTATTTGCGAACGACATTTTCAGAACCTAAAATTTCGACGAGCCTGTTATAAAGCGTATTCTCTTTCGAAATATGAGTTCTCACTCTCTTTTTTGTGTCCTCAAAATAAATTATAGTCTCAAGCTCACCGGGGAACGCGGATATAACGGCCCGGATAATGTCTGTCTGCTGTGATTTTTCCTCTTTCAGTCGCAGATAGAGCTTTTCTGATGTTTCTTCCTGTAAATCAGCGAGAGAATATTCGCCTATTGAGCGGATCTCGTCGCAGATAAGTTGAGGCGCGGAATCTTCCCGAAGGCTGATTCTTGCACGTAAAGTGATAATTGCATTTTCGGAAAGAAGTGCCTGATATTTTTCAAGGACTTTGGGGAAAATAATACACTCAACCGAGCTTATTGAATCTTCAAGCGTCATGTACGCCATCATTGAGTTGCTTTTTGTTGTTTTGAGCTTTATTGATGCAACGCAACCTGCGATGAAGACACTGTCACCATCGCTGTGACGTTCTGTTGAAAGTGCCTGAGCGATGCTTTCGGTTGAAATTCGTTTCAAAAGTTCTGAATAGTCATCCAGAGGATGTCCCGAAAGATAAATTCCGAGAGTTTCTCGCTCAAATGACAAGATTGTCTTCTTTGGGTATTCGGAAATGTTCGGGAGAAGGTCCTCGTCATACTCCACTTTTTCATTCTGCGAATCCATGGAGAAGAGGTCAAACTGCCCCTCAATGGTACGGCTTTTTACATACGAAATGCCTGTGAGAATGCTGTCATATACCTGAAGAAGCTGTGCGCGGTTTGCACCCGTGCTGTCAAACGCACCGCATTTGATAAGGTTTTCAAGTGCGCGGCGATTAAGCTCTTTATGTTGCATTCTCGTGCAGAAGTTCCGAAGGGAAGTAAACGGGCCTCCCTCAGTACGTTCTTTTATTATAGACCTTACAAATGAACGGCCTACACTCTTTACTGCTGCAAGTCCGAAACGGATATTTTCTCCGCTTACAGTAAAGGTATCCTCCGATTCATTTATATCAGGAGGGAGAACTTCGATGCCCATTTCGCGGCAAAGCTCGAAGTAACCTGCGAGCTTGTCGGTGAAATCGAGAACTGATGTAAGAAGTGCCGCCATGTACTCTCTTGGATAGTGGAACTTCATATATGCAGTCTGATAGGAAACAACAGCATACGATGCGGCGTGAGCCTTGTTAAAGGCATAGTTTGCAAAAGCGACAATATCGTCGAAAATCTTATTTGCTATTTCCTCGGAAATACCGTTGTTTATTGCGCCGAGAATGCCTTCTTCAGGATTTCCGTATATGAAGTTCTTTCGCTCACGCAGAAGGTCTTTTTCTTTCTTCTTGGAAATCGCGCGGCGAACCATATCAGCGCGACCGAGAGAGAATCCTGCAATCTTTCTGAAAATATCCATAACCTGTTCCTGGTAAACGATGCAACCGTAGGTAATTTCAAGAATATCCTTGAGCATCGGATGCAGGTACTTGATATTCAAGGGGTCGTGTTTTGATGCTATATAGTGAGGGATAGAATCCATTGGACCCGGTCGGTAAAGCGCAACAATCGCTGTTATATCTTCTATCGATTGCGGCTTCATACCTATAACGACAGATGTCATACCCTGACTTTCGAGCTGAAAAACGCCGGCTGTATGACCGAGAGAAAGCTCTTTGAAAGTAAGGTCGTCATCATCCGGAATTTCAGACACCGAGAAATACGGCGTATGGAGTCGTACAAGTGCTTCTGCGTCGTGCAAAACAGTAAGGTTTCGAAGTCCGAGAAAGTCCATCTTAAGAAGTCCGAGCTCCTCAAGTGTAACCATTGTAAACTGTGTTACGATTGCCTCATCATTTGTCGAGAGCGGAACGTAAGACGAAACTTCATTTTTGGTGATAACAACGCCGGCTGCATGTGTTGAAGCATGTCTCGGCATACCTTCAAGCGCGATTGCGGTATCTATAAGTTTCTTATATTTTTCATCAGCCTCATAGTAATCACGGAATGGCTTTGAAATCTCAAGAGCCTTGTTAAGAGTCATATGAAGCTCGTTCGGAACGCTCTTTGCAATAGCATCTGCTTCGGCGTAGGGAAGGTCCATAACACGAGCAACGTCACGTATTGCACCTTTTGCAGCCATTGTACCGAAGGTAACTATCTGTGCAACACGGTCTTCGCCGTATTTTCTTACAACGTAGTCAATAACCTCCTGACGGCGTTCCTGACAGAAGTCAACGTCGATATCAGGCATGCTGATTCGTTCAGGGTTTAAGAAACGCTCGAAATAAAGATTATACTTCATCGGGTCAATATTAGTTATTCCGAGACAGTAGGAAACTATACTGCCGGCAGCACTGCCACGTCCGGGGCCAACGGGAATATCCTGGCTTTTCGCATACGAGATAAAGTCAGAGACGATGAGAAAGTAATCAACATATCCCATTCTGGCAATCATGTTGATTTCATAGTCAAGACGCTCTCTGTAAGAGACCGGTGCATCCGGATAACGCTTTGCAAAACCGTCATTTGTAAGCTTCTTTAAATATTCAAGAGAGTCAGCAAATTCAGACGGTGTATCATACTGCGGAAGATGATGTTTGCCGAACTCAAATTCAAGATTGCACATATCGGCAATCTTTACCGTGTTCTCAAGTGCCTCTGGATAATTCGGGAAGAGAGAAAGCATTTCTTCTTCGCTCTTTAGGTAGAATTCTTCAGTGGCAAATTTCATTCGTGACGGATCGCTTAGTGATCTGTTCATCTGGACGCACATAAGAACGTCCTGGGTATAAGCGTCTTCACGTGCAATATAGTGCGCATCGTTTGTCGCAACGAGGGGAATATCAAGCTCTTTCGAAATTTTTATGATCTCACGGTTTACAACCTTTTGTTCTTCAATACCGTGATCCTGAATTTCAAGATAAAAATTGTCCCTGCCGAAAATATCGTAAAGAGTCTTTGCGTAGTCTCTCGCACCGTCAATATCACCACGCAGAATAAGGCGAGGGATAGTTCCTGCAATACACGCAGAAAGGCAAATAAGCCCGTCAGAATGGCTTTTTAAAATCTCAAGGTCAATTCTCGGTTTGCCGTAAAAACCGTCAATAAATGCGCGGCTGACGAGATGTATAAGATTTTTATAGCCAGTTTCGTTTTTGCAGAGAAGAACAAGATGAGCAGGTTCACGGTCAGAGGTTGCCTCTTTATCCGTCATTGCACGAGGCGCCATATAGACTTCACAACCGATGATCGGCTTTATTCCTGCAGCGCGGGCAGCGCGGTAGAAGTCAATAACTCCGTACATAACGCCGTGGTCAGTTATTGCAAGTGCGTTCTGACCGAGCGACTTTGCGTGTTCGCAGGCTCTACTTATGCGACAGGCACCGTCGAGAAGGCTATATTCACTATGTACATGAAGATGAACAAATCCACTCATAGTGTAAAGGGTCCTTTCTTAAAATTCTTCTGCAATTGAAACGATTTTGTTTAGTCTGTGATTGAGACCTGATTTGCTGACACCGTCTTCCGCAAAAGCAACAAGCTCTGAAAGAGAAGCTTCTGGGTGGAGGAGACGAAGGCGTGCCGCTGATTGAAGCTGTGGAGAGAGTTCTTCGAGTTTGCCGAGCTTCTGCAATTTCTTTATCGCTGATATATGAATTCGAGCCGCATCTGCTGCTTTTGAAAGGTTTGCAACCTCGAAATTTACTTGGCGATTTATGTTGTTTCTGACATCCTTGACGAGCTTTGTCTGCATAAGTTCAAGCGCTGAAAGCGGTGCGCCGATTCTTGTGAGAAACTCTTCAATATAACCGCTTTCTTTTAAGTATATGATGTTATTTGATTTCCTCATGGCAAGCTTTGCGGGGAGATCAAGCTCAAGTAAGAGGGAGATGACTTCGCGACTTAAGTTTGCGTGTGAAGTAACAAGCTCAAGATGATAACGCGATGACGGGTCGGCAACAGAGCCACCCGTTAGAAAAGCTCCTCTGCAAAATGCCGCACGAGCTTCGTCAGTTTCAACCAAAGCGGCGTTGAGACGAAGAGAGAGCGCGTCTTCCGGATTTATGCCGAAAGCTTCGAAAATTTCAGATATACGCGCTTCACGTTCAATAATAAGATTAAATTTTTTAAGAGACGATTCCGGAATGATTTTTTTATCAAAATCAAAGGCAAAAAGGCTTTTGAGAAGACGGGAAGCGCGAAGTGCAACATTCTTGTTTTCTGTAATAATCTTGATTCTGTCTTTTGTTGTGGCATTTGCGAAGAGAATCATTCCGCAGCATTCGGCAAGCGCGGCTTCGGGGTTTTTAATTTCAATAGCGGAAAGCTCTTCTTTGATTTGTGCGGTAAAAGTCATACTATCACCTTGTGTAAATTATCGTGTGGCATCACGGTGCATTTTAACCGCTTTGTAGCCTAGTGAGGTAATGTAATCGCCAAGTTCTTCCGTAAGTGCAACTGAACGGTGCTTACCACCTGTACATCCGATTGCGATGTTAAGTGATGTTTTTCCTTCCTCGACATACTGAGGGAGAAGAAATTTGATCATATTATGGAGATGACTAATGAAATCTGTTGTTTGCTGCCACTTCATGACATATTCATAGACGTCACTGTCAAGCCCTGTCTTCTCTCTGAGCTCAAGGTTATAATACGGGTTTGGCAAAAATCGAACATCAAAAACGAGGTCGGCATCCGTAGGAATTCCGAATTTAAAGCCAAACGATGAGACGTTTACGATCATCGAAAGGTCGCGTATTTCATTTTCAGAAAAAAGATTAAGAAGTCTTTCGCGAAGCATCGAGCCGGTCAGAGAGGATGTATCGACTATATAATCAGCTCTTGCACGGACTCCCTCAAGTATTTTGCTTTCTTTTTCAATCGTTTTTTCAATAGTAGTGCCTTCTGTAAAGAGAGGGTGACGGCGGCGAGTTTCTTTATAGCGTTGGATAATAACATCTGCTGAAGCTTCAAAGAAGAGAATCTTATAATTGCAGTTCAAAGTTTTGATGTTTTCAAGTGCTGTAAAAAGGGCAGAAAAATCCACTCCTGCACGAATATCGGTAACGAGCGCAACGTGGGGGAAACGGCTGTTTGCCGCAATACACATTTCAGCAAATGTTGGAATGAGCTCCGGCGGCATGTTATCAACACAGTAAAATCCCAAATCCTCAAGAACGGAAGCCGCTCTGCTTTTGCCTGCACCTGAAAGTCCTGTAACAATAAAGAAATCCATTAGTAAATTCTCCTTGGGTTATAGTATGCAAATTTCACATTCAAGAGAAACGCCTGTTTCTTTCAAAACGGTCTCCTGTATATGATTTATAAGCCTTTTTACATCATCGGCAGTTGCACCACCGTTGTTTACGATAAATCCGGCGTGTTTTTGAGAAACACAGGCTCCGCCGACAGAAAAACCTTTGAGCCCGCACTGTTCAATCAAAGCCCCTGCAAAATATCCCACAGGACGTTTGAAAACACTTCCTGCATTAGGGAGCTCAAGCGGTTGCTTATCTCGTCTTCGTGCGCCAAAATCACGCATCATTTCCGAGATCTCGTCTTGATTTCCTTTTGACATCTTAAATTCAGCAGAAAGGATAATGTAATCAGTATGTTTTTTATAAAAACTGTCGCGGTATGCAAATTCGTGCTCAAAAGCTTTGAGTGTCCCGAATTTTCCGTTATGGAAATATGTTGAAGAAACAAGAGTATTTGAAATCTCTCCACCGTATGCACCGGAGTTCATGACAAGACCGCCGCCTACCGTTCCGGGGATGCCTTGCGCAAACTCAAGACCGGTAAGAGAGTTTTTCATCGCAAAGGAAGAAAGGACGGGAAGAAGAACGCCTGCATCTGCTGAAAGTTTTTCACCTGACATTGTAATATCGTTACAGCTAAGCTTCAAGACAGGTGTGTCATAAGCTGTGTCGGGGAAGAGAGTGTTGCTTCCATTTCCGAGAATATACGGAGAAATTCCCAGATTAAAAAGAATTGTCAAAGCCTCTGCTGCAGCATCACGAGTTTGTGCATCAATAAATAGTTTTGCCGGTCCACCGATTTTAAACGTGGTGTGCTTTGACATCAGCTCGTTTTCTGAGATTATAAGATTTGGGATATCAGAAAGTGCAGAAATGATTTTCTCAGTCATAAAAACAGTCCTTTACAAAATATCAATTAAACAAGTTCGCCAAGAAGCCCATCATTAATAAGCGAGGTTATTCGGACAGTTTTCTCGGAATTTTTCAAATCAACGTCAGATTTGACATATACTTTCACGAAGTTCTTTGCGTGACCGACCCAGAAACAGGAAGAAATCTCTTCGAAAAGTACAGACTCGGTTTTTCCGATTCTTGATACGAGATAATTATTTTTCATCTCTTCTGCGATTTCACTTGCTCTGGATGCTCGCTCTGCCTTTTCTTTCTTCATTATCTGATTTTGCATTTTATCCGCCAATGTGCCATTTCTACGGGAATATGGAAAAATATGCATTGATGAAAACTCGCACTTTTTTATAAATTCAAGCGTTTTTGAAAACTCATTTTCATCTTCACCGGGAAAACCGACAATCATATCAGTTGTAATGGCACAATCGGGAAAATAGCGTTTGAGAAGAGATACGGAATCATAAAAGAGTGCCGTATCGTATTTTCTGTGCATTCTTTTAAGTGTTTCGTCACAGCCGCTCTGCATCGAAAGGTGAAAATGCGGACAAAGGTTTGTGAAGTGAGACAACTTTACACAAAATTCCTCGGTAATAATCCTTGGTTCAAGGGAGCCAAGACGAAAACGGATTGAAGGAAATCTCGAACAAAGAGAATAAACTATGTCCGAAAGCGTGAGTTTTGGTGTGAGATCGCGTCCGTACGATGAAATTTCTATTCCTGTAATTACAACTTCCTTATAACCATCCAAGACGAGTTTTTCGCACTCCGAAATCGCGGTTTCGAGCGGCATAGAACGGACAGGGCCTCTTGTATATGGAATGATACAGTATGTGCAGAAGTTACTGCAACCGTCTTCAATTTTGAGCAGTGCTCTTGTATGACCGAGAAGACCACCTGCAGGGAGATATTCAAATTCGCGTCGGGATAGTGCATTGTCAATTTCAAACGGAGTCTGTGAGTCGTTTTTTAATTCGGTAAGCGCGTTAAAAAACGTCATTTTGTCAGATGTACCTGCAATAAGTGAAACTCCTTCAATTTCTGAAACGCTGTCAGGAGAAAGCTGGGTCATGCATCCGCAGACAGCAAGGCGCGCGTTAGGGTAGGTTTTTGAGAAGTGGCGGATGATTCTCCGCGACTTCTGGTCACTTGTAGAAGTTACGCTGCAGGTATTAATAACTATGACATCAGCTTCAGAAAAATCATTGACAACGGTATGTCCTTTTTCTGAAAGCATGAGCTGGAGCGATTGAGTTTCAAATTGATTGACTTTACAGCCAAGTGTGTGAAAAGCAAATTTCATAAATTCACCTGAAAAATAATATTATTATAGTTGAAAAAAGCTTCTGAAAGTATTATACTTTATTTATAAGCAAAATAGCAATACAAAATTGAAAGGAGTTTTAAATTATGTATCAGTTTAAAGTAGCTATTTCTTCAATCAACGAGGTAAAAGAGTTCGTTAATGCAGCTTGCAAGCAGATGGTTGAAATTGATATCATCTCCGGCCGTTATGTTATCGACGCAAAATCCATTATGGGTATTTTCAGTATCGACCTCACAAAGCCGGTAACAGTTTCTGTTAACGGAACAGAAGAGGACTATAACAACTTCCGCGAAGCTGTCAAGACTATGATTGTTGAAGACTAATAATTACATAGCATTCGGCAACCGTATTTTCGGTTGCTGTTTGCTTTTTATAAGTTATGGAGGGGTAATATGAGTGTCGGGCTTCTTGGACTTCTTGAAAGTTTAAAAGGCAAGTATTGTGCTGTTATAGGAATGGGAGTGAGCAACACTCCTCTTATAAAGCTTTTGCTTGAAAACGGGACAAGAGTCAGAATTTGCGACAAAAAGACGGATCACGACCCGGAGACAGTCAAGGCATTTGAAACGCTTGGTGCCGAATTTTCGTTTGGAGAGAATTATCTCGCAGATCTGAAAGCCACGGATTATATTTTTAAAACACCGGGTATAAGATACGATGTTCCGGAGCTTCTTGAAGCTGAAGCATGTGGAAGTGTCATAACAAGTGAGATGGAGCAGTTTCTCCGTCTGTGTTCATGCCGCACCGTCGGTATAACGGGAAGTGACGGCAAAACAACCACTACGACCATCATCGGAAAACTCATTGAGCAGGCAGGCAGGAGATGCTTTGTCGGCGGAAATATAGGAAAACCGCTTCTTCCTGAGGTTGATACAATGAATTCGGACGATTTTGCTGTAATTGAGCTTTCGTCATTCCAGCTCATGAATATCCAATTCAGCCCGGAAATTTCAGTTATAACGAACGTTACGCCAAACCACCTTGACGTTCACAAGTCCTTTAAAGAATATTGTGAGGCAAAGGAAGAAATATTCAGGCATTCCTCGGGTAAAGTTGTTCTCAACTACGATAATGACGTGACACGCGCTATTGCCGAAAAACTGGGAGACAGGGCAGTGCTTTTCTCGTCAAAAGAAATTATTCCTGACGGATATTGCATTGAAGACGGTTATATCGTCAAAAGAAGCTGCGGTCAGAGCGAGAAAATCATCTCGGTTGCCGATATCAAAATTCCGGGTTTGCACAATGTAGAGAACTATATGGCCGCGATTGCCGCAACTGACGGCATAGTTTCAAAAGAAGATATTTTGCATGTTGCAAAGAACTTTGGCGGTGTAGAGCATCGTATGGAGTTTGTACGCGAGCTACGTGGAGTTAAGTATTATAACGACTCCATTGCATCAAGTCCGACGCGTACAATTGCAGGGCTTCGTGCATTCAATAAAAAGGTTATTCTCATCGCCGGAGGATATGATAAAAAGATTCCATTTGATGTCCTTGGCGATGCGGCAAAAGAATACGTAAAGACGCTTATTCTCGTCGGTGCAACTTCTGAAAAAATCAAAGCTGCCGTGTGCAACACAGCAGGATATGATGAAAAAACTCTTCCGATAATAATGTGTGATTCGTTTGAGGATGCAGTAAAAACGTCGCAGGATGTTGCCAAAGCAGGGGATATCGTAACACTTTCGCCCGCTTGCGCTTCGTTTGATTTGTTCAAGAACTTTATGGAGCGCGGAGACAAGTTCAAAGAGCTTGTAAACTTACTTTCCTGAAACAAAAATCGGGGAAGCCTTAAGTGTCGAGCCCTGATTCGTTGGTGTATGCATAAAAAGTGAATAGATGTCATCAGAACGTCGTTCGAGAGCGAGCAGGTCAATAGCCTCTTTGCTCTCGAATTTTATTGATGCCGGTTTCGTAATGATTGGAATACACGAGGTTTTCTTTGCCATTTTGAGAATTGAACGACCTGTTTCAGTGAATGCGAGAACTCTTGCATATGGCACAGGTGAATCCGCAAAAGAAGAATCAATATCAAGAAACGCGTTCAGGAAAATCCTGCGTATACGCGAATGGGCATATCTCTTTGTTTTGGCTGATGTTATTGCTTCTTCAAGAGAAGAACTCATTGAAACGGCATCAAAAAGACGATTATTCAATCCTTCTGTAACATCTGCGTATTTCTTGAAATCGTCTGCCGAAAGCTTTTTTAAGGCAGCGAGAATAGCAGAAGATGCAGATGCAACGCTCTGTGGTGCGTGGCCATAAGCAAATTCGTCTCTGTATATATCAAGAATATCTGTGGGGATAAAACACGATACATCCTTTCCGGAAAGCAGGCATTCGCGGATGTGTGATGCCGAAGCAAAACTTCCGGATGAGGTACGGTCGTCGTGCTGTACAGCAAAACGCTTTATTGGGATAGGTTTTATTTCAGAATTAAGGCGCAAAAGCGCTTTTAAATACTCTATCGCGAGAATGTTGTTCGGAGCACGCAGTATTTCGGCAAAAGTCGGATTTATTTTGCGTATGACGATTTCGCGCGCAGTTGCGTATGATACGCCTTTTGAATACTCTTCGAGAATTTTATTATCGAGCTCACCTGATGCTAAAAGACTTGCGAGTTCAGAGAGGTCTGAAATTTCATTACACTCAGCACCGAAGGAAAGGTGTGTCACGACACCTAAGTTTTCAAGGATGGAAACTGCACCATATGCGAAGCGTTTTGCAGAAGAGATAGCATAGGGAAGCGGAAGTTCAATAACGACATCTGCGCCACAAATTGCCGCAGCCTTTGCGCGTGCGTGCTTTTGCATAATCGCAAAATCACCCCGCTGAACGAAATTACCGCTCATTACGCAGACAATTGCATCGGCACCCGCCCTGCGTGCCTCATTTATCTGATACAGATGTCCGTTATGAAATGGGTTATATTCACAAACAATACCGCAAATGTTCATTTTCTCACTTCCAACCGTTAAAAACTTCAAAAAGGACTTGCAAAAATTAGTAATATAATGTAGAATATAATACGCTGTCGCAAAAAGACAGTATAGTTATATATATTTTAACTGCAAAGCCATCTTTTTGCAAGATGTGCGGCAGAATTAATTTACGGAGGTTACATATAATGAAAATTCTTGTTATTAATGCAGGAAGCTCCTCACTTAAATATCAGTTTATGGAATCTGAGGGCGGAGAAGTTTTCGCAAAGGGACTCTGTGAGCGCATTGGTATTGACGGAAGACTTACACACAAGGTTCCGGGTCGTGACGATGTAAAGGCAGACATTGCAATGCCGACACACGCAGAGGCTATTCAGTCTGTTCTTGATATTCTTGTTGATCCTGCAAATGGCGTTATCGCTTCAACTGACGAAATCGCAGCTGTTGGTCACCGCGTTCTCCACGGTGGTATGGAATTTGCAAACAGTTGCCTCGTAGATGATGCTTGCATCAAGGCAGTTGAGAAGTGCATCCCGCTCGGCCCGCTTCACAATCCTGCAAACCTTACAGGTATCCGCGCATGCCAGGCAGTTATGCCGAACACTCCGCAGGTAGCTGTTTTCGATACTGCTTTCCATATGACAATGCCGCCGAAAGCGTACATATATCCGATTCCGTATGAATATTACGAAAAGGATAGCGTTCGTCGTTACGGCTTCCACGGCACAAGCCACCGTTACGTTTCTGCTCGTGCTATCGATATGCTCGGCAACCCTGAACACAGCCGCGTAATCTGCTGCCACCTTGGCAACGGCTCTTCACTTTCCGCTGTTGTTGACGGCAAGTGCGTAGATACAAGCATGGGTCTCGGCCCGCTCGCAGGTTTCCTTATGGGAACTCGTTCAGGTGATATTGATGCTACAATCCTTGAGTACCTTATGGATCGCTACGGATATGACATCAAGGAAATGAACAACATTCTCAACAAGAAGTCCGGTGTTCTCGGTATTTCCGGTGTAAGCTCCGACTTCCGTGACCTCGATGAAGCTGCTGCAAACGGCAACGAGCGCGCTCGCCTTGCTCTTGACAAGTTCATCTACGAGGTAAGAAAGTTCATCGGTGCATACGCAACTGCTATGGGCGGTGTTGATGCTATCGTCTTTACTGCAGGTATCGGCGAAAACTCAACTGACCTTCGCGCAAACATCTGCTCAGGCCTTGAGTTCATGGGCGTTAAGATGGATACAGAAAAGAACAAGGTTCGCGGAAAGGAAACAGACGTTTCAGCTTCCGATTCAAAGGTCAAGATTTTCGTTATCCCGACAAACGAAGAGCTCATGATTGCAAAGGATACAGAAGAAATCGTAAAAGCTCTCTAATTTATTTTAATATGTACCAAACTCCCGTAATACGAAGGTGTTATGGGAGTTTTTTGTTGGAAAATTAAATGTTGTCGCTCTGCTTGTGTCTTGTTGCAACTGCGTCATCCCTGAAGAATAGGGAAATACACCAGATACCCGCAAGTCCGACGAGTGTGTAGATGATTCTGCTGATAATTGAACCCTGACCACCGAAGATTGCCGCAACAATGTCAAACTGGAAGAGTCCGATTGAACCCCAGTTGATTGCACCGACAATAGTGAGAAGAAGTGCAAGTTTGTCAAACATATTTTTCAACTCCTTAAATTTTGTTTTTCAGGCTACATAACAAGTATTCCATAACAAGTTTAATGAAATTCTTAATTTAAAGAGCAATTTGTGGAAATTAAATTTTTTATTAGAAAAATTTGTATAGACTTTTTGACAAATTTGTGTTTAAATATATAGTATGTAGTTTTATGTAATGGAGTTGAAATTAATGAAGCTTACAAATGTAAGAGA
>JAZQSI010000168.1:0-1694 GCA_045629985.1 Eubacteriales bacterium | reverse complement strand
ACACCGCGGTCGCCGCGCTTCTCACCGCCCGTGAGAACGAGGCTGCCGTTCTTCATCGCGATTATCCAATTTTCCTGACTTTTGCCAAGAACTTCGTTTTTCTCAGCAAACTCCGTCTTACCGACATAAATGCACTTGCCCTCCGCCTTGCATTCGCACACAATCGGAAGAGAAACCGAAAGTGCCTTTTCTATATATTTTGCAAGCTCCTCTGCCGCCGTTTTTTCAACGAGGTGAGCGTCTTTCGGCAAAACTATTTTGCAGTCGCAAACGCCTTTTACAAGAAATTTCTTCTCCATTTTCTATCGCTCCAAGCATATGTTTTTTATTAATTTAACACAACAGTTTCAATATGTCAATATTTTTTTAAGTTATAAAAAAATTCCACAACCGTTGGTTGTGGAATTTTATACTACTTTCTTACAATTATTGCGCGGTCAATAAAGAACGCATTTTCATCTTCCTTGTTTCCGCCGTGGATTTCGCCCGTAAACTTCATGAGCAGATACACGTCACAAGCATCCATCGGGAATACAGTTGAGATGCCCTTAAGGCTTACGCCGATTTCTTCCGGAAGACCGAGTTTTGTATCAAAGCTGTCTTTGATACCTGAAATCGACCCAATCTTATAGAGGTTATATCCGTCAAGGTTGATATCCTCACGGTAGAACTTGCGCTGCTGCACAATCTCTGCACCCATACCGGTACCGTGGCGAAGCTCAAACACAAGCGCCTGCGTACTCTCTGCATACTTTGAAGTCGGATAGAGCGCATACGGAGCACGGGAACCCGTCGCCGCGTCATAACTTATCTTGAGAACTCTCTTGTCGCCGTCATTTACGGCAACACAACCAAAGCCCTTTTCAAATACATCAAGAGTAAACTTGACCATATCCTTAAGTGGGAACTGATAAATATCATCAGGGTTCTCGCCACGAAGCTCTTCGGGAATATCAAATTTCTCCTCTTCGGTCGGGAGATTTCCGATATACTCAAGGAATTTCTCGGTTGTTGCTTTCATATTCTTACCGTACGGAGTTTCAAGATGTGCATTATATGCATTAACAACTCTCTCTCGTACTTCAAAAATATCAAAGTTAAATTCTTCACCCGCAGCTGCGGCGTTCTTCTTGAAATCAAAGAAGCGGATGAGAATCGCAGTATCAACCGAGCGTCTGAGCCAGTCAACACGCTCTGCGAAGAGAGACTCACCCTCTACTTCTGCGCATGCAAGAGAAAGGATGCGGTCAGCTTCAATCGCTGTGCGGAAATCCATATAGTTAAACGGGCTGTCCTCGTCACAGCAATAAGCGTGTATCGGATTTTTCTCGGCAGCGTTCTGAATGAGTTCAAAGTATTCGCGAACGAGCTTAGCCGCACGGCCGTAGTAGCGCTCTGTAAAATCATAAATGAGCGCTTTCTCGTCGAGATCAGGATCTTCAAGAAGATGGCAGAGGAGATATCTTGTGAGCTCCCATGCATCTGTGTATTTGTTCTGTGTTTCGGTGAATACACCCGTAACGCCGCACTCGGCAAAGGTCTTTACCGTATCCTTAAGACGTGAAAAAACGAGGAGCGGATATGCGTTGAGAACTATGTTGTAGGGGTAGACCCATACGTAGAGACCGCAGCCTGCCTTCTTGCAGTAATCGCCCCAAGCGGTAAACTCGGAAAGGTACTGCTTGTTTATCGGG
>JAZQSI010000167.1:0-4159 GCA_045629985.1 Eubacteriales bacterium | reverse complement strand
GAGGTAGTCAAGATACTCTTCAAAGCTTTCAGCAAGGTAATCCCACCCCATTTCAGCTCCTCGTTCAGGGTCGAGCGCATCGTCAGGGTGCGTGAAGTGGCTGTTTACGAAATGCATATTAAGTTCAGATACAAGCGCGCGCTCCATATAGGGAGTAAGGTCGCATCCGGAGATGATTCGCGGCTGATGCACATGTCCGCCCGGAAACGACTCAAACTCCTGCACGCAACCGAATTTGAAGTCACCGTCAGGGAAATATATGCCCGATATCGTCTTTATGTGCGGATATGCATCAAGAAGCGCTGCCTCACCCTGCTCAGACATGATATTTGACGGTGGAACGTACAAGGATACGTCAACTCCGTGGAACAGCCTGTCGCAAAGGTCAACAAGAGAACCGAATGCATCTTCAATCGCCTCCGGGTTCTCCCACGTTTTATAATCATACAAATCGCCGTAATCGCACTCACTCATACAAAGCGGCTGATGGTTGTATCCGTGATATCCTATCTCTCCACCCTGGCGGAGAAGCATATTTCCGAAGTTCAAAAACGTTCCTTCGTCAGGTTCAGACGGAGTCGTGCCGTCAACAATATCGTCATATCCCGTGATTGCAAGACCTGTGTACTTAAGCTTGTACCTGTCTGCAATGTCCATCATCGAGGGCCACCAGATATTTACATAAAACTCTCGCGTTGTTGCGCCATAGTCGCGCATTATATACTCATTGCTTCCCTGCGGAATCTGCGACGGAAAGTCGTCAAGATAAAAGGTTGATGCATTTATAACGGGGTAAACACATATGTCGTCCATAAGGCTTATTGATGAGGCGTAGAATCCGCGTGTTGCCTTTTCGTAAATACCTATGTTATAAACAACAAACTTACCTTTGCCGTGCTTTGCTTCCCATATAAGCGGAGTCTTTCGCTCGCTTCCTATCCATGCGTAAGCTTTTGCTATATCTTCATCAAGACGAACAGACCACGCAGACGGGTATCCGTCTTCTATTTCAAATTCTCTTCCTCCGCCTACCATAAAGCCATCTTCGATATAAATGCTTTCGAGATGAGCATTTTCCCACGAAGCTTCACGGATACCGAGCGCGCCTTCAAGCACAGATACGTATATATCCCTTTGAAGTGTCTGTGCAAACAGAACTTTTCCGCCATTATAAACCCAATTCTTTAAAGTAATGACGTTTTCTCCCATCGGCGAGAGGTCACTTATAAGCACGATTGCCTTTTCGTATTTTGACAGGTCAGGAAAAGGACTTTGCGACAAATCGACAATGTCATATCCCATCTTCATATCGGACAAAACTACTTGAAACTCCTCTGTCATCTCAGCGTTTCCAAGCTGGGATGTATCTCCGATAAGAAGCGTATTTTTCGCAAGCGGTGCGATTGCCTCTTGTTTCGTAACGATTTCGGAATTTTCAAGAAGCTCAAGCTCACTTCTGTTGTAATTGTATCGTATTCCGCTTCGCTCAACAAAAAGAATGAATGCCATAAGCGCAAACATCAACGTAACTACGAGCATGCCCTTATATCTGAATTTTAAAAATCTTTCTTTTAATTTTTCCAAAATGCTATAGCCTCCTTCACGTGTCTGGAAACAAACATTTTTCTGGACTGTATATCAGCAATCAATTCTTTGATCTTATCTGCGCGCTGCATCTGCGAATAATATTTGAGTTTGAGAAGAATAAGCTCTTCAGAATCACCGTACAACTCATCTGCCGCAAGAAGGATTTTCCCTGCAGCATTATAATTTTCAAGTTCAAACTCGTTTTCAAAGTAGCGTATATAGTCTTCCATTGTTTTTACGGTTTCAAGCTTTTGGGAAACGAGCTGGGAGTATAAATTCCTGTTCATAATCTCAACCTGACCCGAAAGGAGCTTCTGCTCAAGCACTTCCCACAGAAAATCGCAGTAGCGTGAGAGGACATTGATATCATCAGGATTTTCCGCGTATTCACGGGAAAGCTTCTGAAGCATTTCGTCATTTTCCTTTGAGATTTCCACCATCGCCGTAACGGCATAATGCACGACCTCAGGATCCTCGTTGTTTCCCGCTCTCTGCAAAAATTCAACATATTCGGCAGGGTTGTCGTTTAAAACATCCATTATTATCTCACGTCGGACCTTCGGTGAATTTATGATAAGCGCCTCTTCAATCGCAACGAGAGAATCGTCGTTTTTCTTTTCTTCAACGGTAATTCCTTTATAAAGTGCAGAGTCAAGCTTCATCTTCTGCACACCTACTGCAATCGTATCGTCTTTTTTGAAAACCACCTGAAAATGCAGGAACAACACCGCGATAAATCCCCAAAACGGAAGACACAGCACGATGAAGAACATATATTTATGTACCTTAAGGAACTTGAAATGTGTGCCGAGAAGTGTAAAAATGCATAAAAGGATATGTACGAAAACCAAAATCAAACCTAAAGTGTTCATACATATCCCTCCTTTTATCTTATATTTATGTCAGCATCAATGCTCTCAAATCTCGGTAGAATGAACTTGAGATCGTCCTTCGTTGCCTGCGTGAGAAGAATCGCAAGTTTTCCTTCTTCACACTCACCTAAAATATCATTTGCGCGAACCTTGCCCCGGAGCATTGCTTCAATCTCTGTATACGAATGCCCTTTGACGTCAATTTCCATAAACTCATATGTAAAAACTTTTCGTTCTGCCATATCCTTGAAGTTTTCGTGAACCTTATCGAACTCTTCCCTACGCAGAATATGAGTGCCCTCTATGTACTGGCTTTCATATAAGTGCTGGTTATAGTCATACGCGCGAAGAAGAGAAATCTCGACAAGGTCGCGCAGAATCTTGAACAGGTTTACATAGTAAAGCGAATTCTGCTCGGGTTTTACGTACCATATGAAGATTAAAAGCTCAAGTTTATCCCCTCGCCATACACCTGCCGCATACATGGGCAGATTGGGGATAAAGTCCGTGTTTCTCCATATCTCGTCTTTTTTTATCTCGTCAATAATCGGCTTGTATGTATCAAGCGAAATGGACCTTGAAGCCTCGCTCAATATATCTCTCGATGACACCTCAAGACGCCCGAATGCGCTTCCGTCGTTTATTGAGTAAACGCTGATGCTCTTGTTCTCAAGCGTTTCCTCAAAAGTGTCCATAATTTTAAGATAAAGCTTGTGCGGTTCAACGGTATCAAGCTGTCTCGTGACATCAAAGATTTTACCAAAGCTGTCCTTTGAGCCTATAATCTGCTTCTTGAGGTCGCGTTTTTCACCGAAGGTGTCCTTATAAAGTTCTCGCGTAAACTCAAGTTTTTCTTCCAGAAGACCAATCTGTTCCTTGCCGAATCTGATTTTATCATCCTTCGTAAGGCGGACGTATCCGGAAACCGCTCCGACCAGGAAATAATAAACAAATGCAAACCAGTTTGACGGCTCATAGAATATGGTAAGCCAACTCGTTCCCGCAAGAACCTTTGCAACAAACCATGCAATCGACGAAAGCCCTGCCGCCGCAAGTCCCGACGAAAGGCCGTGGACAGTTGCGACAATTACAATAAACGCCATTCTGAAATCGACTATGGAGAACATTACCGATGAGCCCGTCGCCCAGTTGAGAAGCTCTGTGATAATAAACATGAGTGCAATTTCAAGAGCTTTTATGAGCGGAGTATGCTCTGAAAGCCATTTTCTCACCCTGCTCCAGAAATCAGTTACCTTGGCGTTCTTTTCAATAAGATAGTTTTCGTATTCCTCTTCAATATCATCTATAATTGATATTCGTGAAAACCAGCCGTACTCATTGCGAAGAGCCGTGTTCTTTATCTCAAGGAGCGCACCTTCATTCTCTCCCGTGTATTTCACGCGAAGAGAGGGCTTGAGCGTTGCAATCTTCCTCATAACATCGCCGAAGGTAATGCCAAACTCGTCGCTTACGTTGAGTGTACCGATTCCTTCCTGCCAGTTTTCAAGAAAACGCGCCACAAGAACAGAAACATCGTGCATTGAAATAAAGAAAGCCCCTGAACCTTCAAGCTCACGCAATGTAACAGTTCCTTTATCCATATCTTCAAATACGCGATTTAAGAAATCTCCCTCGAGGATTCCGCTGTACAGATGCGGAATTCTGACAATCTTTACATCAACACCAAAATGCTTGGTATA
>JAZQSI010000166.1:0-8234 GCA_045629985.1 Eubacteriales bacterium | reverse complement strand
GTGTTTTTGCGTAAACTTCTTGAAACAAAAATAACTTTATGCTATTATATCCACAAGGTGGTGAAACACATGAGAGTAGATCAGAATCCCGAACTCTGCACAGAGTCAAACCGTCTGAACCTTTCGCTTTTTCACTTCGTCAATGCAAATCTTGGCACATGGTGGAAAGGCGATACACAGACAATCCTTTGCACGCATCTTTATTACATCACAAAGGGCTCTGCAACAGTCATCTGCAACGGGGAGACTCATCTTACAATGGAGGGTGGAAACTGGTATCTTCTCCCGACAGGTACTTCGGTCAAATACTGGTGTGATGACTTTATGGAGGAGTTTGCGTTTCACTTCAAATTATGTAATATCGACCATACAGACCTCCTCTTCCGATCAGATGGACCATACCATCTTCCGATAGAAGAAGATATAACCGACCGTCTCTCACAACTGCTTAAAAGAAATTCTCCCTCTGCGGCAATCGAGCTCCACGGCATCCTATTCTCAACGCTTTGCCGCTTTATAAACAAATTCAACATCAACCTTAACCGCCAAAAGCTCTCACCTTGCATTTCAAAGGCAATTTCATATATAAACAAAAACCTCTCGTCGCAAATATCTGTTTCAGAGCTTGCAAAACATGCTTATGTTTCAAAAAGCACTCTCGGAAAATGCTTCAAGCGTGAGCTCGGCGTTTCAGTTAATGAATATGTTTCCGATGCTGTTATGCTCAAAGCGTCACAACTTCTCCGGAACAGCAAGATGTCTGTTCACGAAATCAGCGAAAGTCTTGGTTTCTGTGACCAGTTTTACTTTTCAAAACGCTTCAAAGATAAATTCAGAAAATCTCCAAAAGATTTCAGAAATTCACCAACTATATAGAAAAACCGTGGGGCCTATTCCCCACGGTTATTTTTCTTTTGCCATTCAATCAGTTGCTCTGCAAAGTCTTCCGAAAAAACTTTGCCGTCTGTTTTTAAGTTGTGCTCCTCCACCGTTTCACGTACGGATTTGTCAACGTTTTCTATCTCCTTTTCAAGCTGACTTGCAGGAATCCTGAAAGCACCGCTTCCGAAAATAATCATCTGCTCTAACCTGTCAGAAGTCGCAACGGTAACCTTGTGATTTTTTGTAAGTTCGCGCGCCGTCTTCTCGATATACGCATCCGCCGTCTGCGCTTCTTTTGTGTATACTACGGTCATGCCCTTTTCTTTTTCGACCTCACCGCGGTTACCCTTTACCTTGTACGCATCAAAAACGATTATAATCTCATAATCGGTGAAAACATTGTAAACCGAGAGTTTTGAAACAAGCTTTTCTCTCGCTTCTTCAAGGCTTTTTTCGGATATTTTGCGCAACTCTTCCCACGCGAAAATGATATTGTATCCGTCAATAAGCAGATAACTTTTCTCCCGTTTTCCGCTTGGTTTCAACACTTTTTGCTGTGAAGTATTTTCCCTTTTCACAGGTGCATCGTGTGTTGGGAGACGTCTTTTAATCTTTCCATACGTCATCTCAAAGATTTGCATAAGCTCGTCTTCCGATGCGTGGAAATTTTTAGAGCGCGGCTTCTCACTTTCCGTCACTTTAGGTTTCAGCACGCTCTCAAGATGCATATATTCGGGCACATCGTACCACTTTACAATAAAGCCAGCCCCATGCGAACAAAAAACAGAATCTGCTGTATTTGCGATATCGGCTTCTGCATTGTACGCAATCTTTTCTATGACCTCTTCGTAGTTTTTGCACTTGCCGTATCCGTCAAACGTGCAGTTTATCCGACCCTGACCGCCCGTGTATGCAACAATTTCCTGCTGGTAATTCCTTATCGCCGCAGCAGGTGCTCTGCCCTCAATTTTTGCCTTGTCGCCACTATGGCGGTCAATTGAGAACTCAGCTCCCAGAAGCTCAAGATCCGTCATTGCACGACCGAGCGAAAGCGGCGGCAGTTCTATTGAGAAAGAGTAATACGGCTCCAGAAGAACCGAACGAGCATTCATAAGCCCGTTACGTACTGCGCGGTATGTCGCCTCTCGGAAATCGCCGCCCTCGGTGTGTTTTATGTGTGCTGCGCCCGATTTAAGCGTAATCTTCATGTCCGTTATCGGCGATCCGGTAAGCACTCCAACGTGCTGTTTTTCCATAAGGTGCGTAAGAACAAGTCTCTGCCAGTTTTTATCAAGAACTCCCTCGGAACAATCAGTCTCAAACTGCATTCCAGACCCTGCAGGAAGAGGTGAAAGCACGAGATGCACCTCGGCATAGTGACGAAGGGGCTCAAAATGCCCGACGCCCTCGACGGTGTTTTCGATTGTTTCTTTATAAACTATGCGCCCCTCTTCAAATTCAACAGGCATACCGAAACGCTTCATCACAAGCTGTTTTATAACCTCAAGCTGAATTTCACCCATAAGTCGGAGCTGGATTTCGCGAAGATGCTCGTTCCAGGAAACGCGAAGCTGTGTCTCTTCCTGCTCGAGGCTTCTGAACTTTTCAAGTGCAACTGTCGGGTCAGTACCTTTCGGCAGAATAACGCGGTATGAGAATATCGGCTCCGCAGTAAGCGAAAGTGCCCGCTTTTCAAATCCCAATCCTTGCCCTGCAGACGTCCTTTTTGGCCCCGTCACAGCGCAAACACATCCCGGGGTAACTTCATCCACCGTCTTATATTTCTCGCCCGAATAAATGCGTATTTCGTTTATCTTTTCAATAACTCCAACTTCCGACTCAATCGTGTTTCTCACTTTAAGGTTTCCACCTGTAATTTTCATAAAGGTAAGTCGGTTTCCCTTTTCGTCCTGGCTTATTTTAAAAACCTTTGCACCAAAATTCTCCATTGCAGGGGTTTCGACCGCAAGAAAATCAAACGCGCGCAAAAAGTTCTCAACGCCATCCATCTTAAGAGCCGAGCCCGCAAAGCACGGAAAGACATTTCTTTTCCTTATTGCTGACCGTACACTCTCCACAGAGAGCGAGCCCCCGAGAAACTCTTCCATAAGAGTTTCATCGCACATCGCGAGGTTTTCCAAAAGGATTTCCTCATTTTCGGTAAAATCGACAAAGTTTCCGCCAAGGTCAGAACGAAGGTCTTCAAGAACAGCTTCTTTGTCAGCACCGTCAAGGTCCATCTTGTTTATGAATACAAACACGGGAATTTTATGTCGCTCAAGCATCTCCCATATTGTCTTTGTGTGGCTCTGAACTCCGTCTGTCGCGCTTATAACTAAGATTGCATAGTCAAGAACCGAGAGCGTTCTCTCCGCCTCTGCTGCAAAATCCGCGTGTCCGGGCGTGTCGAGAAGGGTTATCACCGTATCTCCCAGAGTAAGCACTGCCTGCTTTGAGAAAATAGTAATACCTCTCCTCCTCTCTATTTCGTCTGTGTCAAGAAAGCTGTCTCTTGCATCAACTCTGCCAAGCCGCCGTATCTCTCCCGCGCTGTATAAAAGCCCCTCGGAGAGCGTGGTTTTTCCCGCATCGACGTGGGCAAGGATACCTACCGCAATTTGTTTCATAAATCTAACCTAAAATCTCTTTCACAAAAGCTTCTATTTTTTCCGTTTCCTTGCAAACGATTTTTCCTTGTGCGTAATTATCTCTGCCTCCGCCGCGACCGTCAAAGGCATCATTCAAACTCTTTACAATCAGTCTTATGTTGCGTGTCGGACTGCTTATAACGTAAATGTAATTCTCATAGTCATCCGTCGAGAGGAGAAAGTTAATCTCGCTTCCCGCGTCTGTCAGCATATTTGAGCAATAGCGGAGCTCATCATACGAAAGTTTTTCAGAGAAGGCAACCTTTGCACAACCGACCTGAGTTGCCTTGAGTTCACTCCATGCAAGACGGCATTTCAGCTCTGAAGCCTCATGGCGAAGCTCGCTTGAAAGGTCAACCTGCCTCTTTGCCGCCTCTGCAACATCGTTACGCGCGACAGAAAGTGTTTTCATCATCTCTTTGTTTGCCGAGTTAAGACGCGCATAGTCCGAAAGCGCAACATCCCCCGCAAGCACCGTGAGTCGTGTGCCCCCCTTGTTTGGAGTTGCATCAATTATCTTGACGATGCCCACTTCGCCCGTTTTTGCAACATGCGGAGCGCAACAGGCACAAACATCGACGCCGTCAATTTCGACTAAACGCAGATTTTCCGTTATATCAAGCTTACTTCTGTACGGAATCTTTTCCGCTTCTTCATCAGTTGAAAAAAACGGCTTGATTCCAAGGTTTTTCCAAAGTGTAAAGTTAACTTCCTTTTCAACCTTTTCGATGTCCTTTGGAGAGAGAACACCGTCAAAATCGACAGTCATCTCTTCTTCGCTCATATGGAAACCGACGTTGTTATATCCGTAAATTGAGTGCACAATTCCCGAAAGTACGTGTTCTCCTGAATGGCGCTGCATACGGGATAAACGAAGAGCAAAATCAAGCTTTCCGACCACATTTTTGCCGCACTCAATCGACTTTTCAGTCGTGTGGTAAATCACTCCGTCGCGAATCTGAACGTCAAGGACAGCTATCCCGTCAATCGTTCCTTTATCGGGAGCTTGTCCTCCCCCCTCGGGAAAGAACGCAGTTCTATCTAAAACGACATCGTATCCCCCGCCATTTTCCGTGCAAGAGACGACGCTCGCTTCAAACTCACTGCAGTATGCATTTTTCTCATAAAGTCGCTCTGTCATTCTTTTCATCTCTCTTTTCACGTTCACACTTTCTCTGTTTTTACATCACAAATACCGCGAGAGCTTTTCAGCTATCAGACCTATCTTTTTATAGGAAATTAGTTTGCACAAAAAATCAGTAAACTTTCCGTATTTGCGGTATAAGAAATTAAACAAGAGAAACGGCGCCCTCTGCTCTTTTGCACGAGGCAGCCTTTTTATAATATTTTTAGTGCTGTATATCTGCTTATATATCCAAATGTAGCCATTATAGAGTTCTTCTTCTGTCATCCCTTTAGGCTTAAAAACAACGCTCGCAGTATTATACAGTTCCAGATTATCAGAAAGGATTCTTCCCTCTTGTTTTAGCTTTTCATATAACACTGTTCCGGGGTACGGCGTCAAAATGTGCGATGTGACAGTCTCAATTTTGTTTTTGACAATCCAATCAAGCGTTGACTTGAACGTCTCCACCGTATCAGCATCAAGACCGAAAACAAAGCTTCCGTTTATCATAATTCCCCTATCGTGTATCGCAGAAATGGCCTGCTCGTACTTATCAGTACTGTTCTGCACTTTATGGACACCGCTTATTGACTCAGGATTTATGCTTTCAAAGCCGATAAACAAGCTCTGACAGCCCGACTCTTTCATCAAATCAAGCAGTTCCGAATCAAACGCCGCGTTAATTGAAATCGCCGCATTCCACTTGAGCTTCATCGGTTTGATTTTTCCCAAAAACTCCTTTGTCCACTTGACATTCCCCGCGAAATTGTCATCGATAAACATAATGTGCTTTGTATTAAGCGTTTTTATGTCCTGTATGACGTCGTCGATATTCCGATTGACATAGTCTCTCTCCGCAGAACTGTTATAACAGAAATCGCACTTAAACGGACACCCACGGCTTGTATGAACGACATTGCAATATAAATACTTCTTTCTGTCAAGGTTTGCGTACGCCGGTGAAACTATGTCATCCGATGTCAATCGCTCACTGCATCTGTATAAATACTGCAGTTCTCCCTGCTCAATATCTCTTACAATCCGAGGCCACGTTGCCTCTGCTGCGCCAATGCACAAAGCATCAAAACAACCCGACGGCACGGTGCCGTGCGCCGTTGTAATATGTATTCCGCCCGCAACCACTTTAATCCCTCTGTCGCGGAACTTTTTCGCAATCTCGACCGCTCTTGGAAACGTATCCACCGTGACCGATATCCCGACAACGTCGGGGCTATCGTCATAATTTATCTCTTCGATATTTTCGTTTTCAAGCTTCACGTGATGCTCTTTATCAAACATGTTTTTAATCGTAAGAAGGCCGAGCGGCGGTGCCATATGGATTTTTATATCCGTATCCATAGGGCGCTTTATCATTTTTGGCTGAATCAGCTTTATATACATAATCTTTTACCCACTGTTTTACATAAACGGCTCTTTTGCCTCTCTGTGGAACTCGATTTCGTCTGCTACGCACGCAGTTCTTCTCATCTTGAGAAGATACAGGACCGTCTCCGCTACATCCTCAGGGAGAATCATACCCTCACTCGTAAGATCAGGTCGGGAGATTTTTATCATATCCGTAAACACTCCGCCAGGACTTATGACGTGAGTTCGCACACCTTTTTGATAGTACTCTTTCCCCAAAGCCTTTGTAAAACCGAGAAGTGCGTGTTTTGATGCAGAGTACACACTCTGCAATGGGTATCCCTTATGAGCCGTAACGGACGCTATATTGATTATCGTTGCAAAGTCGGACTTCACAAGATGTGGAAGTGCCTTCTGGCACATAAAGAAAGGAGCACGAACGTTGATATTCATAATCTCGTCGTATTGCTCTTCCGTAATTTCTTCAAACGGCGTTGAATGCGCAAGTCCCGCGTTGTTTATAACGATGTCAATACCGCCGTATGCGGCAACCGTTTTTGCGATAACCTCTTCTATGTACGCAGTATCGCAAATATCGCCCGGAATAATAAGGCAATCCCTATCTTTTGCAACCTCTTTAAGCTTTTCTTCGTTTCTGCCGAGCAAAACAAGCTTCAAGCCGTGAGCAAAATGCGCTTCGGCAATCACCGCACCGATTCCTCCGCTTGCACCCGTTAAAATACAAACTTTGTTCTTCATAAAATCCACCTTAATCGTTTATGATTTTCTCAATCTTTGAAAGCCTTTCTCTTATATCAATGCTCTGCGGGCAGTTACTCTCGCACTTTCCGCATTTTATACATGCCGCGAGTTTTTCGCGGTATGCCGCAAACTTCTCCTTCATCTCGTCCCGCGAGATTTTTGCCAGAGCAAGCTCATTGAAGATTCCGAAAGCCTCGGATATCGGCACATCAGACGGGCATACATCTGCACAGTAGTTGCACTTTGTACACGGAATCATCTTCGTCTTTCGGATTATGTCACGCACCTTTTCAAAAATCTCCATATCGGATTCTTTAATCGGCACGAATTTTTTAAAAGTATTCATATTGTCATTTATCATTTCAACATTACCCATACCCGAAAGCACCATAAACACTTCTGGGTGGATCGCAACAAAGCGAAGCGCGTGGGAAGCCGCACTGCCCTCACCCAGCTTTGAAAGTTCCTCTGCCGCCTCGCGAGGAAGATTTGCAAGTGCGCCGCCTTTGACGGGTTCCATTACTATAACTTTCTTTCCGTGCTTTACGGCAACGTCATAACACGCCTTGCTCTGCACGGTCGGGTCGTCATAATCAAGATAGTTTATCTGCAGTTGTACAGCTTCCATATACGGTTGCTCCGTGAGCACCATATCAAGGAAATCTGCCGTGTCGTGGAAAGACATTGCTATATGCTTTATCTTGCCCTCTTCTTTGAGTTTTTTCACGATTTCAAAGGAGTTGCATTTCTTGTGTTTTTCGTAGCTTTCGTGATTGATACAATGGAAAAGGTAAAAATCGAAATACTCAACGCCGCACCTCTCAAGTTGTTTTTCAAAAAGCGGAAGTATGTCCTCCTCCTTTTCAAAGCACCAGTATGAGAGCTTGTCTGCGAGCACATACGACTCCCTCGGATGTCTCGACGTAAGACAATCGCGAACTACAAGCTCACTTTTTCCGTCGATATAGGTATGCGCGGTATCAAAATAGTTAAAGCCTTCTTCGATGAACATATCTATCATACGGCAAAACTCGGCTTTATCGACCTCATCTTCAATCATCTGAAGACGCATACATCCAAGACCAAGTCTGCCTTTCACTTTATCAAACATACAAAAACCTCACTTACTTACAATATCCTCAATTTTGTCGAGGTCGTCTATTTCGTATGTAACGGGAATACCTAACGTGTTTTCTTTTCCTTTAGGATTGTACCAGCAAGTGTCAATTCCCGATAAAAATCCGCCCTTCATATCGCTTGTGAGCGAATCACCAATTATAAGAACCTCGCGCTTGTCGGTTATATCAAGCTCTTCAAAGACAACTTTAAAAAACTCTTCACTCGGCTTTTCCGCACCGATATCCTCCGATATAAAAATCGAATCAAAAACTTTGTCAAGTCCTGAAAGGCGAAGTTTTTTCTCCTGAGCTACTTTTGTTCCGTTGGTGACA
>JAZQSI010000165.1:0-4637 GCA_045629985.1 Eubacteriales bacterium | reverse complement strand
TGCAAGAAACACTTTTTCCATTTGCACTTTTCTCCCTATTTTATAATTGTTATGCAAGGCTATTCTATCATACTTATCCATTTATTTCAACAAAAAATGTCGTGAAAATTCACGACATTTTATTGCTATTTCGAACAATTATAACCCTGTCAAAATATATTGCATTTTCATCCGACGGATTTCCGCCGTAAAGTTCACCGCTTGCGCGAAGCGAAAGATACACATCGCATGCATCCATCGGGAAAGTTACGGAAAGTGCAGATAAGCTTATTGACACCGCTCCGAGAACATAAAATACAAGCGCAGTATCGGGGTTAGAGCCGATATTCTGAACAGTTCCTATCTTATAAAGCCTATAACCGTTGTTATCAAAGTCCTCTTTGTAAAGAGACAGCTCGGAGACTGTCTTTTCGTTCTGGTAGAGGCTAAACTTTACACCGCGCTTATCCTTCGCAAACTTTGATGTCGGGCGGGCATCAATTCCCCAACCGAAAGGAGCCGCAATCTCAGGAGTGAGCTTTACGACACTTCCCGACGCCGAAAGATTGTCATCAATCCCCGTAAAACCGAACATATTCTTAATCGGAAGCTGATATATATCTTCCTCGTTTTCACCCTTTAAAATTTCGGGGATTTCAAGTTTTTTCTCCTCGTGCGGAAGCGACTTAAAGTATGCTTCCTCAATCGGAATGCGCCAGGAATGCTTCACATTCAGCGGAAGTTTTGCATACTCCGAAAGTGCGGATATAACCCTCTCGCGGAGCTCATTGACATCGAACTTAAATTTTTCGTCTGCACGCTTGAGGTCATTGTATTTCATAAGAATCACACCGTCAAGCGACTTTCGAAGCCAGTTGAGGCGAGCGCGATATGGAGATTCATCTCCTATCATCTTTTCTGCACGGTCAAGAATTTCTGATGCCTTAATTGCGCATTCTGCATCAATGTAGTTAAACGGACTGTCTTCAAGACAGCAATAGACAGTCGCAATATGTTTTTCTGATGTTTTCTTAAGCAATTCGAGATATTTGCGGACTTCCTTTCCCGCCGCACCGTAATAACGGTCTGTAAAGTCCTTTACCATTACATCAACATCCGAGTCGGGATCCTCGAGAAGATGTGCGAGAACATACTTATTGAGTTCCCACATATCGGAAAGATGCTCTTCTATTTCAACAAAAACCCCCGTAACTCCGCAGTCCTCAAAAGCCTTTATCGTATCCTTCATGCGGTAGAATATCGGAAGCGGATAGTTGAGCCTCATATTGAACATATATTCCCATACGTGAAGCTCCGAGCCTGTTTTTTTGCAGATATCTGACCATTCCGAGAGAAGACGCTTATATCTCCTGTTCGATACGGAATTTATATCGCGGAGAACATCGACATATATGTTTGCAAGACGAACAACTACATTTTTTTCAGGGATAGTTGCATCCTTCGGCGGTTCAATAAACGTAAAGTATGCAAGGTGTTCTATCTTTACAAACGGATAAACCTTTCTTACTTCACGTGCAATGCGGTTTATAAATCGAAGGCAATACCCGCCATATCCCGCTTCATTTATTATCTTCTCACATTCGGGACATTGACAGAAAGCTTCCGTTCCGGGAATATCATCAGGCGAAAGCGCATAGCAATACGGGAATTCTGTTCCCTCTTTTTCACAGCGCGCAATATCCTCTTCTATCGTCTTGAGAAGCTTACAAATAACCGTTTTCACAAACTCTTCATTTGAAAAACAACGGTGGCCGTCTCTTATGCGCTTTTCCTCTGCCTTGTTCCATGCAAACCACTCGGGATGCTCGGCATATGTTTCATCTTTCGGAAAAAGCTTGCCCATAACGTGACAATGGTGCGGTCTGCCGTAATGCGCGACATCACCAAACATCCTAATCTCGGGGTTATATGCACCGTCCGGAACATCGTCATCGAACTCCGAAACCATATTTGTTCTCGTTCTTACGATATGAGAAAAGGTTCTTACCCCCTCTTCTCCGAGAGGTCTGTTAAAAATCGGCTTGCGAAGTACAAAGTGTGGCGTTCCCTCGCGATAGAAATCATCCTCAAGGGAAAGTGAATCAAGAGCCGGAACATCCTCTTCATACGGGTTCCACCAGCGCACACCGAGAAAGTCCTCAATAAAGTGGTAAACAGAATAGATGATACCGCGCTCCCCACGCTTTACACCACCCGTAAGGACAAGGTTTCCGTCTGCCATCTTCATTATCCAGTTTTCTTTTGACTTACCGAGGATACCGTTCTTCTTCGCATACTCGGTATGACCGACATAGATGCACTTGCCGTCGGCTTCATTTTCAGAAACTATCGGAAGCGAAATAGAAAGCGTTTTTTCTATATAGTTGCAGAGCTCCTCCGAAGCTGTTTTCTCAATAACATGAGCATCCTTCGGAATTGCTATTTTGCAATCGTTTATGCCTTTTCCGAGAAAAATCATCTTAATCTACTTCTTTCTCACAACTATAAGGCGATCATAGTATGTCGCATTTTCATCCGCCGGATTTCCGCCGTAAATCTCACCCTTTGCTTTCATTCGGATATATACGTCGCATTCATCCATCGGGAAAGTTATTGCAAGACCTGTGAGGTCAATCGTAATCTCCTGCGGAAGTCTTACACGTGTGCTGTAAGATTTTGAAATTCCCGAAAGGCTGCCAATCTTATAGAGCTTGTACTCATCCGTAAGGATATCCTCGCGATAAAGTTTAAGGTCTCCTACTGTTTCATTCTCCTGACAAAGTTCAAAGAGAAGCGCTTGCTTGCTTTCGGCATTTCTCGATGTAGGAACGAGCGTATACGGTGCACGCTCACCCGTCGCCGTATCGTAAGAAAGCTTCATAACCTTTGATGCACCCGCCTGTTTATCTTCAACGAGAGAATAACCAAACGGTTCTATAAAGAAACCAAGAGTAAACTTAACCAGATTTTTTATCGGGAACTGATAAACATCTTCACCCGGAACACCCTTCAGTTCTTCAGGAACCTCAAAAACTTCCTCATCTGCCGAAAGCTCTCTGAGATAATCCATTTCAACTTCAGTACAAACAGCAAGTCCTTCAAGAGTTCTTATCGGGAATTCGTAAGCATGTCTTTCGTCCACACATTCAAAGATACCCGAGACATCAGGTGGAGTTGATATTCCTATTGTTTCGGGATCTGAACGATATTCCATAAGTGCCGCTATTGCACGGGCACGGACCTTTTCAAAATCGAAATTAAACTCAAGACCGTCGCGCTTCGCTGCCTTTTTAAAGTCGTGGAATCTGTTGAGGATAACCGTATCAAGCGGTTTTCTGAGCCAGTTGAGTCTTGTTCTGTAAGGCTTCTCATCACCGATTGCAGCTTCTGCGCGGTCAAGAAGCTTACTTCCCTCAATTACCGTCCTGGGGTCAAGATAGTTGAACGGCGAGTCCTCTTCACAGCAATACGCACGAACCTTGTTTCTATCAAGACAGTCCTCTAAAACCCTGTAATATTCCTTTATGATTTTACCTGCCTCACTTCCGTAGTAACGGGCAAGAAAATCATCTATAATCGCTTCTTCATCTGCGTACGGATCTTCGAGGAGGTGCGACATAAGGTAATTATTGAGAACACGGGAATCCGAAAGCTGTGCTTCGGTTTCCGCGAACACGCCCGATACTCCGTACTCTGCAAAAGCGAGCACTGTATCCTTGAGTCTGCGGAAGATCGGAAGCGGATAGCTGATCTGGATATTATAGAGATAATCCCATATATAAAGCTCACAGCCTGCCTTTTTGCAAAGCTCTGACCAGCCGCGGAGTTCTTCAAGATACTGTGCGTTTGTTGGAGAAGTTACGCCGCGTGCAAGGTCGATATAGACATCAGCAAGACGGATGACAACGTTCTTTTCAGGCAAAGTATCATCCTTCGGGAGTTTTATGTAGTTGAGATATGCAAGAGTTTCAATCTTTGCCCAAGGATAAACCTTTGCCACCTCACGCGCAATGCGGTTTATGAACTTGAGCGTGTAGCCCGAATATCCCGATTCCTCTATGGTTTTCTTACACTCGGGACACTGGCAGAAACAATAGCCCATAAGGTCATCCATTGTTATTGAATAGAAGCTCGGAAGTTCAACGCCCGTCTTCTCCGAAAGCTCTACATCTTCTTTTATAAAGCCAAACAGCTTTTCAAGGAAAGCGTTAAAGAAGCTTTCGTTTGAAAGGCAACGGTGTCCTTCTTTGAGATGCTTGCCGAGGGCATTGTTCCATGCCCACCACTCCGGATGCTCATCAAAGTATTTCTCAGGCGGAAAGTATTTCGACATCGTATGAACATGGTGCGGACGTCCCATTGTGAGGACATCTCCGTATTTGCGGACGTCGGGATGATATACACCCTCTGGAATTCCATCGTCAAACGCAGAAAGTACATTTCCGCGACCTCTTACGGTATGCGGAAAGAACTCAACACCACACAAAGAGTCCGCAAATGTCTTGCGGTAGGAAAAATACGGTGTTCCTTCCTTATAAAAGTCTTCGCCAAGCTCCAAAGTTTCAAGAGAGAGAACATCCTCCTCAAACGGAGTCCACCAACGTACACCAACTATGTCTTCAAGAAAGTGATATGTAGCATAAATGATTCCTCGGTCA
>JAZQSI010000164.1:0-2498 GCA_045629985.1 Eubacteriales bacterium | reverse complement strand
GTTTATAGAGCTTTCAAAGGACGGTAAGATTCGAGGAATTGCCGCAGGCGAAGCAAAAGTAATTGCAAAGGCAGTAAGTCAGAACGGAAGCGAAATGACGAGTGCGCCCTTTGAAATAACGGTTATTGCTCCGAATCCGGCTGATAAGATTATTGATTTCCGAGTCGGTGTGCAGGCTAAAGGTGCAACCGAGGCAACATACGAGCATGACGGTTACACTGTAAACGTCCCACTCACAAGCGATTATCTCATTGCAGATGCAACAAGTTCAAAGCCGAACGATTTTCGCTGGCTTCCGGAAGGACTCTTTGTCAACACAACGAAGTCTGCTGATCGCGTCGGAAATACCAAGGCAGTTGATGCTGCGTTTAATATAAAGGTAGATCATGACGGTTGGTATGCTCCGAGCTTCCTAGGTTCATGTGTAAAATATGGTGCAGGTCGTGTTGAGATGTTCTTGAACGGAGAATATCTCGGATATTACGACTTCTATTATCCGACGCTCTTGAACCCGGGAAAGAGCAAAGCTTTAAATCCGATATACTTGAAAGCAGGAACGGACAATGTTCTCGTTTTCAGGGTTGCTGAAGTCGGTGGCGGAGTTTATATGTATCTTGATGCGCTTGAACTCAAATACCTTGACAAAGCTCCGATTATTGCGGATTCAAAGCTCGCGGCAGAAAAGACAACGCTTGCAGTGGGCGAGACGTCGAGAATTGATACAATTGCAACTTTGTCAAACGGCTCAGAATACGAGTTTGGCTTCGTGCACGGATATGCGGGAAATCAGGATTATCCGGATAATAAGCGAAACGACAACGCATATGTAGAATATGTAAGCTCTGATGAGAGTGTGGCAAAGGTTGTTGACGGAAGAATTGTAGCGGTCGCTCCGGGTGAGTGTGAAATAACCTCAACTGCATACTTTATGGGAGATGCGGGCGTTGTTTCGGATGCGGTTAACATTGTTGTTACGGACGAGGTGCTCGGACGAATAGAAGTAACTCCGAAATCTTCCGAATTGCTTGTAGGTAAAGGTGATGTCATTTCAGTAAAAGCATACCTCACAGATGGTGGTGAGGTTTCGCAGAACGATTTGACGATAAAGTACGTTTCAAATGGTGGCGGTGCCATTGTTGAGCCGGGAACAAATAAAATTTACGCTGCAGGCGCAGGAGAGTCAACGATTACAGTAAGTGTAACCTTGAACGGTATCACGCTTACAGACGAAATTTCTGTTACGGTAATAGGCGAGGGCTTTGCGACTGTAAAACTTTCATCCTTCTCCCAGATTATGCGACCGAACACCTCGGGATATGATATATTCTTTGAATGTTTGGATGCGCAGGGTGAAGTGATGGATGCAACGGGCGCTGTTGTTACATACGAAAGCTCCGATGAGAATGTTGTGAAAGTGTCGCAGGATGGCCGTATGGTTCCGGGACAGCTCGGCACAGCTGAAATCACCGCAACCGTAACTTTGAATGGAGTTACAAGAGTCGGAAGGATGAATGTTTCCGTTCGTGCGGGTAAGGTTGAAAGAACCTACTACACAGAAGATAAAATCGCAAATGCACGCGAAAACATAAGAAAATATGAATGGGCTAAAGATGCATCAAAAGCAGAAATCAAAAAAGCAGATAAGTATGTTGATTATGCAGATAAGCTCTACGAAATGATGCCGTCAGAAGGAATTCCGCGCTCATTTGCAACGGGTCTTGTTTCTGATCCGAATGCATATATGTGCCGTTATTGCGGAACAAACCTTATGGCGAAATATTCCGGATATCCTTGGATGATAAATGCGATAAGGAATCCGTGGAAGATAAAATGTCCGGAATGTGCGAGAAGTTTTCCATCGAATGATTTCGCTTCGTTCTACGAACTTGGTAAGAACGAAAAAGGCGAGTTTAATCTCCAGTATGCCTTGGATAAGCATCGTGAGAAGTTCCTCTCGCAAATTGAGGAGGAATACGGCAACATAGAGGATCCTGGCGAGGAATACACCGATTCATGGTACAAGTATTACGGCTACGGGATAGAGGGCGGATACCTCACAAATGATTTGTATCCTGAAATCAAGGACACAGACCCGGTAACAGGTGACAAGATAAACGGCAAAATCTGGGGTGTAGATAACGGTTGGGGCTATTTCACCGGAAGAAAATATGATAACGGTGTAGATGAAGTCCATACATATATCCCGGTCTTTGTTCATAGTGGTCTTTGGGCTACGATAGGTAAGGGAAGCCACTTCGAACCGGCTATTTACACTGCAATTACCAGTTGCGCCAAAGCATATCTCTACACAGGTGAGAAGAAATATGCAAGAGCAGGTGCAATTCTCCTTGACAGAATAGCCGATTTCTATCTCGATTATGACTTGAATCCATATCATCTCATTTATCAGAACTCCAACCAGCATGGTAAGCAGGGTGGAGGAAAGATTCTCGGAAATATATGGGAAGCATCAATACTCGGACCGATATATGCAGTTT
>JAZQSI010000163.1:0-17043 GCA_045629985.1 Eubacteriales bacterium | reverse complement strand
CAACACGGCAATTGCGTTTACGAGCCAGAACGTCGGAGCGAGAAAACCTGAGCGAATCAACAAAATCGTTGGTGCGTGCTCTGTCGGAATATTGGTTTTCGGTGTGTTTACATGCCTTATTGCGTTCTTCGGAGGAGAGTTCCTGCTCAAAATATATCTCCCCTCGAACCCTGCGGCCATGCCAAGCGGACTCATGAGACTGAGAGTAGTCGGTTGCTCTTACACTCTCCTCGGAGTTATGTCGACAATGAACGGAACACTCAGAGGAATGGGATATTCGGTGTCAAATATGATTTTAAATATATTCGGAACCTGCTTCATAAGATTTCTCTGGATTGTTACGGTGTTCAATTCAACACGAAATTTCTTAAACCTTTATCTTGCATACCCCGTGTCGTGGGGAACTGCCTTCGTATGTCTCGGAATTCTCTATATCTTCGCATATAAGAGATTAAAAAAGAAAATGCTTAATCAGGAAGCCGCTGTGTACGGCGGTGCTTCATAGGGATAAAACGCCCTGAAACCACGATTTTGGCACATAACTGCGTTAAAAAAGTTCCCAACCCGTCAGTATGTCCACATTTTTTTGTGCACTATAAGCGGAAAACAGCAAGCCAAAACCGTATTCTCCCTAAGAAGCTCCGCCGTAGGCGGCTTCTTTTGTATATTTTTTACCGTTTCGGAAAAACTAACCGCGGTGATTTATATGAAAAAGAAGATAAGCGACGCCGAGTTTCGGACGATGTCATTTACGGGAAAGCTTGAGGATGACATCGCGATTATGAAGGACATTCTCGGCGATGACAATACGGTAATCTTCCGCCGCTTTGAAAATATAAACGACAGCAAAATACGCGGTTGCGTAATTTTTACCGAGGTGCTTGTAAACAACATTGTAATCGACCAGAATGTGGTCAAACCGCTTCTCACCTTTGATCCACGCGGTTTCTCGCTCGGCGCAAACCTCGCAGGCGAACTTGCAAAGCGCGTTGTAAGTACGGACGAGGTAAAGACGAAGGACACGCCGTATGATGCTGTGAGCGCAATTCTTATCGGCGATACGGTCGTGCTCATCGACACCTGCCGCTCCTGCATTGTAGCAAATTCGAAGAAGTATGCGATAAGGGGTATCGGCGTTCCCGAAACCGAGGATGCGGTTAACGGACCAAAAGAGGGATTTTGTGAGCTTATCGTAACAAACGCCTCGCTCATTCGCCGCAAGGTCAAAAACCCAAAGCTCAAGTTCCGCTTTTTTGAGATTGGAAAGGTCAGCCGAACACGCGTCTGCCTCTGCTATATAGAGGGGCTCTGCGAGGAGAGACTGCTTGACGAGATGATAGAGCGCCTTGCGCGGTATCAGATAGATTCTATTCTCGATGTGAGTTATGTAGAAGAGCTTGTGTCAGACCACCCCTCATCTCCGTTTGAAACGATGGGAAGGACCGAGCGCCCCGACGTTGTTGCGGCAAAGCTTTTTGAGGGAAGATTCGCGCTTCTTGTTGACGGCACACCCTTTGCTCTCACCGCGCCGTTTCTTTTTCTTGAGAACTTTCAGGCGAATGAGGACTATTACGAGAATTTCTACTTTGCAAGCTTTGTGCGCATTTTGCGTTTCTTTGCCTTTTTTGTGGCGGTGAGCCTACCTGCAATTTACGTTGCTCTGATTTCATACCACAAGGAGATGCTGCCGAGAAAGCTCCTTGTGAGCATTGCCGCCTCGCGGTCAAGTGTGCCGTTTCCCGCGGCGGTGGAGATGTTCATTCTTCTTATTCTCTTTGACCTTTTGCGCGAAGCGGGAGTGCGTCTTCCGAAAGCCATCGGCGTAACGGTGAGCACGGTGGGTGCGATAGTGCTTGGACAAAGCATAGTTTCTGCAAACATCGTATCAACCGAGATGATAATCATCGTTGCGATATGCGAGATTGCGTCGTTCCTCACGCCAAAGCTTGAAAGCGTGACAGAACTTTTGCGGCTTTCGTTCCTTGTCCTTGCCTCAACGCTTGGGATATACGGATACGCAATCGGAGCTGTTGCGCTTTGTACGTATATTTCTTCTCTCTCCTCATTCGGCGTGCAGTTTACGTCATATATCATACCGAGGTCATCGCAGGGCGCGAAGGATAGCTATATCCGCTCTCCTTGGCGGCGTATGATAACGCGTCCGTATGCAATAGGCGAGAAAAATAAAATTCGTCTGCGAAGGAGATTTTGACGAAGATGAAAAAGCTTTGGCTCATATCTTTTATATGTATACTTCTTCTGCTTGCATCTTGCCGCGACTATAACGAGCTCAATATGCAGGACCTTGTAAGCCACGCAGGTGTCGATTTTTCGGACGGCGAAGTGTACGTCTGCGTCGTTTGCGACGGTGGAAAGGAAGAAACGCCGAAGATAGTGGAGAGTGCTGGGAAGAGTTTTTTTGAGGCGGTACGCGAGGTGTCGGGACGCTCGGACAAAAAGCTCTATTGGGGCCATATGCAGACGGTTGTATTTGGCGAAGATGCACTGAAAGATTCGCTTGGCGGCGCACTTGATGCAATTCTTCGCGCACGCGATGTCTATCCCGATGTCATTCCCGTTGCGGTCAGGGGAGACACTGCCGCAAATGCACTTCGGGCGGTGAATGCCGAGGTTGCATCAAACATTTTCGAAGCCTTTGCAAATGCCGAAAACTCACGGCGGTTTGAGGGCGTTCCGCTTTGGAAGTTTATGAGAAACCGCGAGCTTTTCGGTGTGTGCGTTATCCCGACCGCCGTGAAGAGCGGGGATGGATACATTATGTCAGGGGGCGCCGTTATCTCGGAGAAAGGCTTTTTGGGGTATCTCTCGGAAGAGGAGAACTTGCTGCGATCTCTGCTCACAGACAAGTCTGCAGGCGGCTATCTTCCCGTTATTGAGGTCGGGGAGGGGCGGAGCTTGTCATTTGAAATCCTCGCAAACGACATTGATATAAAACGCGAGGAAGGGAAATTTCTCATTCGTGAGAAAATTACGCTATCGCCCGCCGAGGTGCGCGGGGAGTTTGAAGAGAATGAAATGAGAGATGTCGCACGCGAGTATCTCTCGGGCGCCTATCGCGATTTTATCGTTGATTCAAAGAAAAACAGATTCGGAAACATTTTGAATATCTACGGTGCGGACGGGGAGAGTGACATTGAAGTTTCGGTAGATGTCAAAATAAGCGGAGTCACGGGAGGTGCATAGTATGGCAGTCGGGCTTGTCCTTATATATTCGGCATTTCTCATTCCCGGAGTTTTCCGCCGCGAGGGGAGAGAGCGGGTGGTATATATTGTCCTCTCAGCACTTGCGTTGGTCTCTGCCATAGTTGCGGGAAGCATTCTTCGCACGGACCATGTCGGAGCATCACTTTCGGGAATGGTTTCAATATTTATGAGGTAATGTATGAACAGTAAAACAATTTCAAACGGAGCGGGAGCTTTTCTTACTGCACTCATCACTATGACAAATTCGTATGCCGTGCTTCCGGCAAGCGGAGCAGGGAGCGGAATATGGATTGCGGACATCGCATCTCTCATTCTCGCGCTTGTGCTTGCGTATTTCTTCACGTCTTCCTGCGATACGTTTCCCGATGAAACATTTTACGGCGTGTTGAACAAAAGCACGGGAAAGTGGGGCGCGGCTGTGCTTGGCGGCGTGCTTGTGATTCTTACGCTTCTCACCGCAGTCGTCTCGCTCACGGTTTTCTCTCGCTTTGTCCAGATAACGGCGCTTCCGAGAACACCGCAGATAATAATCCCATTTATTCTGATAGTAATCGCGGCACTTTCACTTTCGGGAGAACTCACAGCATCGGGTGGTGCCGCCACGCTTCTTTTTTGGTTTTCAGCATTCGTATTTATCCTCTTTACAGTGTCCGGCATTTTCAATGCTGAGCCTCGGCTCTTTCTGCCACAAGGTACGAGTGTGTCGGAACTCCTAAAGGGGGCAGGAGAGGTTTTTTTAAACCGTTTCGCACCGATTCCCGCGCTTATGGCGGTTTATACCCGTATGTCAGAGAGGAAAACTCGAAAAAAATACTTTCTCGGCTCACTCGCAGGTGCGGGGGTCGCGCTTGCAGTAATCGGCGCATTAACTGTTGCAACTCTTGGTGAGAAGCTTTCAGAAACGGATTTTTACCCCGTATATACTGCAATGTCCGTCCATTCTGTCGGTGGATTTATTCAGCATACCGAGATTTTTGCCTGTATTGCAATGACTGTGTCACTGTTCTTTAAGGGAACGGTAAGCATTATGTTCTCCGAGGATATGATAAACGGAATTTTCGGTGTGCAGAGACGGGCGGGAAACGCTCTTCCGCTTGCACTTATCGCGGCGGCATCGACACAGCTTATATATACAAGTATCTCCTCATTACGCGGGCTTCTCGAATGGAAAAGCGGTGCAACAGCAATGCTTCTCATCAATATAGCGATTCCGTTTCTGCTTTTTGTGAAAAGTAAAAGAACAAACTGATTTTGCACCTAAAAAACCCTTTCGCATAATATGTAGTGAAGGAAACTTCAAAACATCATTACGGGAGGTATAGTAAATGCCTGATAAGGTATTGCCCGGCCCGATTCACGGAAACTCTCCGTGCGTAAAAGAGGCTGTGTGTATCCATACAAAAAGAATTTATGATTCGTGCAGAGATAAGGAATGTATTGAGAATATAAGGGTATATCCGACTCGCTGTTCGCAGGAAATTTTAGACTGCGCAACAAGCGTAAAAACACGGGGCGCCGAGCTTCTCTGGACGAACATAGACGTGCAGGAGGTTGCCTTTGACCGAGGCTTCTATGCTGTTGATATCAAGTTTTTCTACAAGATAAGCGCAGAGGTCTGCTCATGCTCAGGAAGAAGCCAGAAGATTTCGGGACTTGCAGTTTATGACAAGCGTGTTATCCTCTTTGGTAGCGAGGGCGATGTAAAGATTTTCAACTCTCACCTCGCGCCGTGCGATAAGTGTGCAGACAATATGCCGCAGGCATTCGTCGAGGCAGTTGACCCGATTTTCCTCGGTGCAGAGATTTGTGAGGCAAAGAGAGTCTGCCATGATCCGGAGTGCGAATGTGATTGTGACGAGCTCTGCGACGTTCCGCAGTGCGTCCGTGACATCTTCGAAGATGAGCTCGTAACAAACGGCGGTTGCAAGAATCTTCTTGTAACGCTCGGTCAGTTCTCAATCGTCCGCCTTGAGCGCGATTCTCAGCTCCTCATCCCTGCATACGATTTCTGCATGCCCGAAAAGGAGTGCGTAGGATCAAGCGAGGACAGACCCTGCGACCTCTTCCGCAAAATCAAGTTCCCCGTAAACGAGTTCTTTCCGCCGTCAGCTTCTGCAAGAGCGCTTGACGAATCGTGCGAAAAACCCACTCGTGGCTGTTGCGGAAAATAGAACCTCTAACGCTCATTCTTCGGAATGAGCGTTTTTACATACCGTATCGGATTTGTGCCGAGAGCTGTGAGCGCGATGGCGTATGAGATAAGTCCGATTGCGGCAGAGATGAGAATAGATGAGGAATATGTGTAAATGATTTTTGTGAGAAGCGCTGAAAGAGTTGATGCGAGAAGCGGCGAGAAAAACCAGTTTGAAAATCGCGGAGAGAGTGAAAGCGTGCGGCAAAGGCAGAGAAACTGAAGTGTTGCCGTAATGGCATTTGAGACAACCGCACCGATTGCGAAAGCCCGAAGACCCACCCCTTCAATACCGACTGCCCAGGTGAAGAAAAGCTGAAGACATCCGCCAAGGATTATGTATAGTGCAGACTTCTTCTGTTTGCCGATGGCGTTGAGAAGAGCACCGAGAGAAATTTCGTAGTATGAGATGAGAGTCGCAACGCAAAGCGGGAAGATAAGGGCATTTGCACTGCTGTAAGAAAAAAGAAGATTTCCGAGAGGGGCGGCAAGGGGAATCATAATTGCCATAAGCGGCATCGCGCAAAGCCCCGTTGCGTGTATGGTCTTTGCCGCCTTGCGCCGCATATCGGAAAAGTCTGCCTTGGCCATGGAAGAAGAAAGGCGCGGCACCATAACAGATGTAAGTGAGGCAATGAATGCTATCGGGAATGAAAGAAGCGGCATTGTCATACCGAAAACAACGCCGAAGCTCTCTGTTGCAGCGGCGCGCGTAAGCCCCGCGGCACAGAGCCTTTTAGGTATAAGGGAAGAGTTGAGGAGCGTGAGAAGGTTGTTTATGCTCTGCGAGGCAGAAATAGGAATTGAAACGGAGAGAATTTCACGGACTTTCGGAGCCTTATTTGCTTTTTTAGCGGCAGGTTTCTTTTCAAAACGGAAGAAAAGGTGAAGAAGAAAAGAGCTTGAAAGCTCGCTTATGACCATGCCAAGGACTATGAGAAGAGCGGAAAAGGCAGGATCAGAAGAGCCGAATGCAAAGAAAAGTGCGGCAACGGCAAAAAAACGGATGCCCTGTTCGGAGAGCTCACTCGTTATTTGCGGTGCGACACGTTCTACCCCGTAAAAATAGTTTTTAAGTATGTTTTCAAAACCGGTCAGAAAAAGACAGATAAAGAGAAAAGGAAGTGCGAGTGCGGTGCGGACATCTCCGAGAAGTGTGCGGCAGACAAAACGCCTACCAATGAAGGTGAGGACGGAGAGCGCGAGAAGAGAAAGGGAGAAAATCCTGAAAGCGCGCGTTGCACACTTTCTCGCGCCGAAAAAATCACCGATGCCGTGGCGGGCGGCAGATATGCGCGAGACGGCAACGGTAAGCCCCGTGAGAGTAAGAGACGAGATGAAAGAGTAAAAAGGCATTATGAGCTGATAGATTCCCATTCCTTCAGGGCCCGTCATACGGCTTAAGAATATGCGGTATGCAAAACCGAGAAGCTGGAGAAGAATATTTGAAACCGTGAGGCAGATAAGACTTCGGAAAACCGACTCACGGCTGATTTTTTTAAAAAACAAGAAAAACACCTCCGTCATACATATATGACGGAGGTGTGCCTCTATATTCTGTTAAAAAGTTTTTTTGAAGATCATTGCATCTCTCCGACTTGCCAGTTTGTAAAATCATAGTAAGTGTTCTGCATGGTCGGGGATGCGCTTTCAAAGAACCCGTTCTGTGAATACATTGCTGTATTTTTGAAGAGTATCGGAACGAAAGGCGGGTTCTGGCAGAATGCGTAGAAGAAGTCCTCGCGTGCCTCGTCCCCCGCAAGGTATGCGGAATGAAGAGACAGAAGTGCGGGATTATACCATGCGCCGTAGTTGAGCGGACCTGAAAGAAGACGCGTGAGGTCAAAGTCTGCCCCAAGGGAAACTTCACCGTAGTAGAGGTCGAAGTTTCCGCTTGCAAGCGCGGCGGCATATTCGTTAAACGGAAGCGCGCGGACGGTGCACGTAACGCCGCGTCTCGAGAGAGTGTCGGAGATTCGCTTGCATACGGCAAGCTTTGCAGAGCTCTCGGAGTTTACAAGAATTTCTATTGGCTTTGAGAGGGAAACAGGGAGATTTACATCGTACGCAAAATTCTGTGCAATTTCAGCAGAATAGGCAGTTGATGACGGATGAACGGGGAGCGCGGATGCGCATCCCATAAGCGCAAAGTCACCGTTTGCCGCGCTCTCGCGGTCTATTATCCGTGCAATGGCAACGCGCGTTGCTGCATCGGAAAAGATATTACGCCGCATATTGAAGCCGATGTAGTGCATTCTCGCTGTGGAGATGTTTGTAATTTGCGATGCGGAAAGGGGAGTGAGCGGAGACGGCGATGTCGGGTCGCTCGTAAGAACTGAAACCGTGTGGTTGTCAAACTCAAAGAGAAGCTCATCGGTGCTTGCAACATCAACAAGGGAGATTGCGCGGTACCGTGCAATCTTTCCGCTGTGATGCCCCACGCGCGAAGTAAGGGATGAAAGGTCATCATTCGGTGCGTAAATTCCCGTACCGATGGGGAGCATATTGCCGCGTGTATCGCGCTTGATTATCGGTACATCAAGAAGCCGCGGGAATCTCGCATTATCATATTTGAGTCTGATCGTGACCGTGCCGTCACGGTCTGAAGAAGAGATGCTCTCAATTATTGAAAGTGTGGTAGAGTAGAAAGAGCCGCTCTCCATCGCGGCACGGAGGGAGTACGCAACATCGTCGGGAGTGAGCGGGCTTCCGTCAGAGAAGAAAACGCCGCTTTTTATGTTGAGTACATACGTTCTGTTCTCATAGGTGTAGTCCGTGCAGAGAACGGGAATCGCCTCAAAGTTTGAAGAAACGGAAAAAAGCGGTTCCGCAATAAGTCCCATAAGCTCTGCGTTTAGTTTATTGGGCGTTGTGTAGGGGTCTGCGCTTTCATTTCTGGCAAAAGCAACACCGAAAACGGACGTGTCGGGCGGTGCAATCGCAGTTCCGGAATCGTCAAAATTTTCAATATCAGAAATACTGCACGAAGAAAAAAGAAGAACGAGTGCAAGAATGAGAAATAAGAATTTTTTCATATCTATTTCTCCTCCTTTAACATTATGATTGCCGCCATTGCACCGCGTGTTCCGCCCGTTGCGCGGTGTGACCAGTAAATATCGGATTTCGCGACAGTGCATTCGTTTGCGAGCGTTATGTTTTCATCAGGTACGCCGCACTCGAGAAGCGACTCTGCAACGAGCCCCTGGAGGTCAACATGGAATTTGCCGTTTTCGTCAGCTGTTATATATTTCCTTGCCGCATCTCCATAAGAGGCAAGCATCGCATCAGGAACTTCAGAGTGGCACTCGAACGCGCTTTTGCTGATTGCAGGGCCTATTCCGGCAAGCACGTTTTCAGCTTTCGTACCAAAGACCTCCTGCATCTTCCGCACTGCCGCTGCGGGAGCTTTGAGGGCGGTGCCCCTCCAGCCTGCGTGAGAGACACCGACTACGCGGCATACGGGGTCGAGCAGAAAAACGGGAACGCAGTCTGCATGGTAAGTTGCAATAGGGAGATTCGGGGTATTTGTGATAATTGCATCAAACTCGCGCTTGTTCGGAAGATATGCCTCTCCTGCAAAGGTGTTATCCGCAACGCAGACGTCTGCTTTGTGAACTTGAGTAAATGCGACGGCACGCGTATGGTCAAAACCGAGCTTATCACCGAGAATGCGGTAGTTTTCAAGAACTGCCGCGCGGTCATCTCCGCGTCCGAAACCGAGATTCATAGTGTCAAGAGGAGGTTTTGACACACCACCGAGCCTTGTCGTAAAGGCGGTGAGACAAAGTCCCGTTCTGTCAAAAGAGGGGACAGAGAGAGTAAGAAGAACGTCTTTTTTATTAAAAGCAAATCCGTGCCTCAAAAAAATCACCTTCATTCAAGAAAAGCCCCTTGCTTACAAGGGGCTTTGTATTACTGCTGTTTGCCTTTTAAGAGTTTCATTCGTGCGCTGTGGTCAAGAAGTCTCTTTCTCATGCGGAGAGTTTTCGGAGTTACTTCGAGAAGCTCATCGTCAGCGAGGAATTCGAGCATCTGTTCAAGGCTCAAGTTTCTCGGGGGTATAAGACGGAGAGCGTCATCGCTTCCCGAAGCACGCATATTTGTAAGCTGTTTCTTCTTGCATACGTTGACGACGATATCGTCAGCCTTTGAGGAAACGCCGACTATCATGCCTGCATAAACCGCATCGCCCGGGGAGACAAACATCGCGCCGCGATCCTGAACGTTGAAGATACCGTATCCGACCGCCTCGCCTGTTTCGTATGCAATGAGCGAGCCTGTTGCGCGGCGCGGAATATCGCCCTTTGACGGAGCATAGCCGTGGAAGATGGAGTTCAAGATTCCCTCGCCCTTGGTGTCAGTGAGAAATTCGTTTCTGTAGCCGAAAAGTCCGCGTGCAGGAATGATGAACTCAATTCTCATACGGCTTCCGACCTGCGACATTTTAGTCATTTCGCCCTTGCGCGAACCAAGCTTTTCAATAACCGCGCCGACGGATTCTTCAGGAACGTCTATAACAAGCTCTTCCATAGGCTCGCAGACAACGCCGTCAATCTCGCGGAGAAGAACGCGCGGCGTGCTTACCTGGAACTCATAGCCCTCGCGGCGCATGGTTTCGATGAGGATGGAGAGGTGCATTTCGCCTCTGCCTGAAACGATGAACGAATCTGAGGAATCGCTTGCAGGAGCAACCTTTAAGGAAACGTCTTTTAAAAGCTCGCGCTCGAGGCGATCCTTGATGTTTCTTGTAGTGACGAACTTACCCTCGCGACCTGCAAAGGGTGAGTCGTTTACCGAGAAGGTCATTTCAACCGTCGGTTCGGAAATTTTTACAAACGGAAGCGGCTCTGCAAACTCGGGAGTGCAGATAGTGTCGCCAATGGTGATTTCCGATATACCGGAAAGGCAGATGATGTTGCCTGCGCTTGCCTCGGTGACAGGAATGCGCTCAAGTCCCTCAAACTGATACATCGCCGTAATGCGTGCCTTTTTCGGCTCACGGAGACCGTGGTAATCGCAGACGATAACGTCCTGATTCTGACGGATAACGCCGGATTCAATTCTGCCGATTGCGATACGGCCTACATACTCATTATAGTCGATTGATGAAACGAGCATACGCATAGGCTCGTCGGTTTCTGCCTTCGGAGCGGGGATGTAGTCGATAATCTTATCGAGAAGCGGGCGGAGGTCAGTTCCTTCTTCAAGCGGATCCTCGCTTGCCGTGCCGGTACGTGCCGAACAGAAAAGGAAAGGAGAGTCAAGCTGGTCGTCGCTTGCTTCAAGGTCCATGAAAAGCTCCAAAACTTCCTCTTCAATTTCGTCAAGTCTCGCATCGGGACGGTCGATTTTGTTGACAGCAACAATTACACGGTGACCGAGAGAAAGCGCCTTTTGCAGAACAAAGCGTGTCTGCGGCATCGGACCCTCTGCGGCATCGACGAGAAGAATAACACCGTCAACCATCTTGAGAACGCGCTCGACCTCACCGCCGAAGTCTGCGTGCCCGGGGGTGTCGATGACGTTGATTTTGATGTCGCGATAGCGGATAGCCGTGTTTTTTGCAAGAATTGTGATGCCACGTTCACGCTCGATGTCGTTTGAGTCCATAACGCGGTCTGCAACAACCTGATTCTCGCGGAAAGTTCCGCTCTGCTTGAGCATTTCGTCAACGAGTGTGGTCTTGCCGTGGTCAACGTGAGCGATAATGGCAATGTTTCTTATGTTAGGATTAGTCAAAATAAAGGCCCCTTTTAGAAAAATAGAATAAAGTTCAATAAAAAATACAGTGCGCAAAGCCCATGCTCTGCGCACCGAATTTCATATCCTTATGCGAATAAGTTTAAGTTGAGCACGAGTGTGACGATAACGAACAATACGGCAACAACTATTGTGAGCTTCACGAGAAGCGCATCAAGTCCCTTTGACTTGTTCTTGGAGAAGAAAGTATCAGCAGCACCGGAGATAGCGCCTGAAAGACCCTGACGGCGGCTCTGCTGGAGAAGAACGATAAGAACAAGAACAACTGAGAGAACGAGCTGAACAATACCAAGTGCAAGAATCAATGTAAACACCTCCAAAATAACACGCCGACGCATACGGCGCAGTTTATCAATATAATAAGCAAACTATATTTTATCACGAGTTGTAATATTTTTCAACTGTTTTTTGAAAAAACTTACAAATTCCCAAAAAAGCGCAAATTAATCGAGCCTGAATACCTCGCGGAGCTTCGGCTGAGCGCCTGTTACCGGATCGGGCTCCATAATCATAACGTCTTTCATATAGACGTCCCACTTTTTGACAACTTCGCTTTCTGCCTGAACCTTTGAGGAATAGTCTCCGCCTTTTTCGCATTCGTAATATCCGAAGAGTTCGTTGCCGACATTCCAGATAGAGTAGTTGCAGATTCCTGCTTCCTTGAGAACAGCCTTGAGCTCGGGCCAGATTTCATCGTGGCGGCGGATGTACTCGTCAAGGCATCCTTCTTTTACATAAGCTTTCCATGCGTATCTTTCCATGATTTTACACAACCTTTCTTTAAGTGAGATTATACCACAAACCGAAAGTCCTTTCAAGCCTTGCTAAAGGGCATATTATTATGGTATATTATAAACAGAAATGTTGTATCAAAGGAGTGGTGTGCGTGGTATATACAATCACGTTGAACCCGTCAATTGATTATCTGATGTACCCAAAGTCATTTTCGACAGGGAAGATAAACAGAAGCGAGAAGGAACTTTCAAACTTCGGTGGAAAAGGGCTCAACGTCTCGTTTGTGCTCTCGGCGCTTGGAGTTAAAAACCGTGCTCTCGGTTTTGCAGGCGGTTTCTCGGGGCGCGAGATCATCCGCCTTGCGACTCGTGCAGGAATTGAGTGTGACTTCTGCGAGACTGCGGAAGATTCGAGAATAAATGTAAAAATCATATCGGATATGGAGACTGCCGTTAACGGCAAAGGTCCCCTCATCCGCAAGGATGAGGAAGATGCTCTCCTTAAGAAACTCTCTGAACTTTCCGAAGAGGATACGGTTATCCTGTCGGGAAAGGGCGTTGAAAGTGAGAGCGGAGAGCTTCTTCGCAATATTATTGAGGCAGTTTCCCATACGAGGTTTGTTGCTGACATGGAGGGCGATGACCTTCTGTATGCAATAGAGAAACACCCGTTTCTCATAAAGCCGAACATTGATGAGCTTCTCGCAATCTTCGGTGGGGATGATGCATCGGACGAGACTGTCGCGAAACATGCCCGCGAGCTGCAGAGACGCGGTGCCGCGAATGTTTTGGTGTCGCTTGGCTCTTCAGGTGCGATTTTAGCATCTGATGACGGTAAGATTTACCGTATGCGCGCTCCGAAGATTGAAGTGAAAAGTACCGTCGGTGCAGGCGATTCGTGCCTTGCAGGCTTCGTTGCGGGATACGGGAGAGGTCCTCAGTTTGCTCTTTCTCTTGCGATGGCGGCAGGCGCGGCGACTGCGGCGAGCGACGAAATTGCCGACGCAGAGGAAATCCTCAGCATTTTACATGAAATGTAAAACTTTTCCTTTGTTTAATTTATCTAAAAGGTGAAAGGAGTGTTTGATATGAAAAGAATAATATCGGTTATGTTGTGCGCAGTGCTTATGATTTCGCTTTTACCCTCGGTTTTTGCGGCAGACAGCGAGCTTACGTCTCTTGTAAAGTTTGCAAAGGGAGTTCTTTCCATTCCTGAGGAATATACGGAGTTTGAAAACTCAAAAGGAGAGAGCTTCGGCGAGACGGTGTATTCTCTTATGTGGAGTATTCCTGAGGAAAAGGGAAGAATTTACTGCGAAATCCTCTCTTCGGGCGAGATAGTCTCCTATGAGTCATGGAAAATGGGAGAAGATACCGACTTTGTTGCGGCGGCGCTTGAGAGTGAGGAATACCTTGCGAAAGCCGGAGAATGGATAAAAAAGGTCAACCCGAAATACGCAAAAGAGCTTGATTTTAACGGCACGGTAAATATAAACGGATCGTCTCATATAGTAAGGGTAGTTTTCGCAAGAAAGCTTTCAGATATTCCTGTGTACGGGAATGAGATAAGCTTCTCACTTGATAAAACAACGGGCGAAGTCATCAGAATGTATGTAAACTTCGACATATCTGAAAAGATAGAGAGCGAAGACGGGATAATTGATGAGACGGTTGCAAAGGAAAAGCTCTTTAATTTCTTTGCACCAACGCTTAAGTATAAAAGAAATTACGACGGAAAAAAGGCAGTCTTGGTCTATGAGCCGAAATCACGCGGCGATATGATATCTGCGCGCGATGGCGAGAAGTTCTCGGTTACATATCTTAACATTGATGAGCCTATGGCAAAGGACGAGGCAACATCAGACAAGCTCGCAGGCGGAAGCAACGCTGCACTTAACCGCGCCGAGATTTCAGCGATTGAGGAAATAGAAAAGCTTCTCTCAAAGCAGGAGATTTCCGATATAATAAAGAAGATGGCGGGTACGGTTGTTGCGAGGTACAATCTCCAGTCAGTTTACTACACAAAGACGGAAAAGGCAGAGGGAGAGAAGTTCTACTCCGCGATTGCAACGCTCAAGGGCGATGGCAATACTTACGGCGAGGTAATCCTCAACGCCGAGACAGGCGAGCTTTTAAGTCTTTATTCATATGATGGAACGCTCGCTTCAAAGAAGACGAAGGTTTCTGAAGAAGAGCTTAAAAAAGTTGCAGACAAGTTTGCAAAGACATACGCGCCGACGGAGTACGAAAAGTCGCAAATCGCCGAAACAGCATATGGCGGCAGATACGTTTTCACAGAACGCGTAAACGGAATAGAGTTTGATGCAAACCAGGTTTCCGTATATGTCAATGAGAAAAACGGAAAGGTCATGAGTTTCTCGAAGAACTGGGAAGACGGAATCGAATTCGATGCTCCCGAAAATCTCATTTGCGAGGAAGATGCATGGAATGCGTTTGTCGGTGAGGACGGTGTTGAAAAGTATTACATAGCAGATGGACTTCAGGGATACGGAAACAGAACAGCAGAGGAATTCCGCCTCATATACAAGCTCGCGGACGAAATCCCCGCGTACATTGATGCAAAAACGGGAAAACCTCTCGGATGGGACCTTAAAACAGATGAAAAGGAAGAGAAATACAAACCGCAGGCGGACCTCAAAGGGCACTTTGCTGAAGAAGCAGTAAAAAAACTTGCTAATAACGGAATAATACTTTCCAAAAAAGAAAGGTTCTCTCCGAATGAAGCAATAACAAGGCGCGAGATGGTATATCTGCTCTTTATGTTTGAACGCGGATATTATATTGAGCCGACGGAAGAAGTCATGGACGATCTCGTGCGCGAGGCAAAATCAAGGGGAATAATCTCCGATGGCGTCACACCGGTAACTTCCCACGCATACCGCGAAGAGGCGGCAAGCGCAATCGTCAATATGCTCGGCTACAAAAAGGCATCTGAAATTCGTGGAATCTACAAGACGGGATTTGCAGATGAGAGCGCGATTACAAAAGAATATCTCGGCGGCGTTGCAATTGCAAAGGGACTTGGAATTGTAAACGGAGCAAGAGGTAAGTTTGAGCCGCGCCGTGCGGTGACGAGGGGCGAATTTGCAGTAATGCTTGCAAACTCTTATGCAAAATAGCAGAATATAGCGAAACGGGGAAGGTGAGAACCTTCCCCGCAGAGTTTTTCAATATCTGCGAAATTTTTGAAAATATTTACTTGACAACTTAATTGTAGTGTGGTAGAATGTATAAGCTAAATGTGCGGATGTAGTTCAATGGTAGAATTCCAGCCTTCCAAGCTGGTTACGTGGGTTCGATTCCCATCATCCGCTCCATTTTTTTTGCGCATTAGGCCTATGATGTGCGCCTGTAGCTCAGGTGGATAGAGCAACTGCCTTCTAAGCAGTGGGTCAGGGGTTCGAGTCCCTTCAGGCGCGCCATTTTTTTCTATGGCGGTAGAGCTTCAAAGTTTGTTTGTATGGTGGGTATAGCTCAGTTGGTTAGAGTACCAGATTGTGGCTCTGGGGGTCGCCGGTTCGAATCCGGCTACCCACCCCATTCCTATCTTGGAAAGTCCGTTGGGATGTAGCCAAGTCGGTAAGGCACCAGACTTTGACTCTGGCATTCGTAGGTTCGAGTCCTGCCATCCCAGCCAATATGATCCACTAGCTCAGTAGGTAGAGCACCGCCCTTTTAAGGCGGGTGTCCGGAGTTCGAGCCTCCGGTGGATCACCAACAAAAAAGTCACTTTTGTCTATCGACAGAGGTGACTTTTTTGAATGATGTTTGCCTTTGGCAAATGATGTTGGACAATGTTCAATGATGACGGCTTCGCCTAATGATGTGTGCCTTGCGGCATTAGGGCAAACATCGCATCATTGTGACCAACGGTCGCAATATCATTATGCGAAAGCTATGCATCATATCGCCGCAGGCGGTGCATCATTGAAATATGCAGTTTTTGATAAGATCTGATAAAAGGAGGCGATTTAGTGAAAGAAAATAAACTTACAGAACTTTCTATGGATTTTTCTGTAGATATTGTAAATCTCGTAAAACACTTAAAATCCAACCACGAATCTATCATTTCTAACCAAATCGGCAGAAGTGGCACATCCATTGGTGCAAACATTTTTGAAGCACAGTATGCACAAGGCAGGAAAGATTTTATTTCCAAACTTGAAATCGCCTTGAAAGAAGCAAGCGAAACAGGTTATTGGCTTGAACTGTTGTACAGGACGAAGTATATTGATGAACATACTTTTAAAGAACTTTCTTCTAAATGCACCTCTTTGAGAATAATGCTCATTTCTTCCTGTAAAACTGCTAAACAAAATACCGACAAATAAGAATTTGACAAAGAAGTGTGATTGTATGAAAGCTTTTATCACTGGCGCAAGCTCAGGTTTCGGGTGGGATATGGCTCATATCCTTTCCGAAAAGGGATATGACATTATCGCAGTCGCAAGGCGCGAGGATAAGCTTCGCTCTCTTGCCAAAGAGCTTTCGACGAACGTCGAAATCATCTGCGCGGATGTATCAGATGCAGAGCAGTGTATCGCTCTTGCCGAGCGCGCAGGTGAGGCCGATATATTCATAAACAATGCAGGTTTTGGTGTGTTTGGCGCGCTCTGCGAAACCGAGCTTTCGGATGAGCTTAAAATGCTTGATACAAACGTCCGAGCGGTGCATATTCTAACAAAGCTTGTGGCAAAGAAGTTCCGTGAGCGTGGACGCGGGCATATCTTAAACGTCGCAAGCCTTGCGGCATTTATGCCGGGGCCGCTTTTCGGAGCATATTATGCAACAAAGGCATATGTTCTCCGCCTTTCGCAGGCGCTTTCCGAGGAGCTTCGCCGAGAGAAAAGCAAGGTTAAGATATCGGTTCTTTGCCCCGGTCCTGCGCACACGGGCTTTGCGGAAACGGCAAAGGTGAACTTCGGAAACGGAACGGAAAAGATGGGAAAGCTTGTCGTGCTTGAGAGCCGAGACGTTGCGGAATACGCAATAAAGAAAATGTTCCGTGGGAAAGAGGTAATTATCCCGGGAACGATTATGAAAATCGCGGTGTTTTTCCGCCATCTTCTTTCTGATAAGGCGCTTGCACGAGCAGTCTATGCCATCCAGAAC
>JAZQSI010000162.1:0-2190 GCA_045629985.1 Eubacteriales bacterium | reverse complement strand
AGCTTCTCTATCTGGTCATCAAGAGAAAGACGTGAGTTTTTGAGAGAAAGCTCGCTTGAACGCATATCTGATGCGGAAGAATCGTCAACGATGTTTAAAATTACGCTCCCGCTTTCTACTTTGTCACCCTTGTCATATCCGAGAAGTTTAACATCGCCCGACACCTTTGCGGTGATTGTTTCGTTGTCTGCTTCTTCGACAAGCCCTGCGTCGTTGCAGGCATATCCGCCGACAGTTGCCGTAACAGTTTCACCGGGGAGAATTGCACCGGGGTTTTTGAAGGTTATCTCGACATCCGAGACTATTGCACCGGCATCTGTTGCGTATGTACCCGTTGCTACGTGTGAAACATATCCCGTGTGAGATTCGTTTCTGTCGTCAAAAAAGATAGTCGCCGACTGGTTTAATTTTATGTTCTTTGCATTTGCTGATAGGAAAGGAACAGAGACTGTTAGACTTTCGGTGTTTCTTATCTCACAGAGTTTCGTGCCTGCGTTTACCTCCTCGCCGTCTTTTACATACATTTGCGTTATCACGCCGCCGATAGGTGCGCGGACACTTCTGTTTGCTTCAGATTCGTTGTGGTTTTTGAGTTTGTCTTCGTATGAAATGAGTTGTTGCTCATAACTTGTTTCAGAACGCTCAATGCTGTTTTGGGCAGATTCCGAATCGATAATATAGAGAACTTGGTCTTCTGAAACGGTGTCGCCGACGTTGAGATGGTCCTCGATGATATCACCCGTTACGATGGACTGTATCTCATACTGCTCAATCGGCTCGACTGTTCCGCTTCCCGTGACGGAAACGACGATGTCGCCTCTTTCTACGGTGTATGGCTCGTATTCTACGGAGATGCTTTTTGTTCCGCGCTTTACGCACGAACCTAAAATAACCGTAAGTAAGAGAACCAAAGCAACTGCTATGGCTATAAGACTTATCCATTTTTTCTTTGAAAGTGTGGGGAGTTTCAATTTCATAAAATTTCCTCCGAGTTTAAAGTTCGTTTAACATTATATCACTATTTTATGCATATTTCATTACTTAAAAATAAACAGTTTGTAAATTTGGGAGCAAAAGTATCTTTACAACGCCCTTTTTCGATGTTAAAATATTATGGTAAAAAATAAACGGAGGTTTATTATGGCTGACAGAATTATCCGTGCCGTTACGTGTGACGGCGCGATTAAAATACTTGCGATGACGGCGCGCGAAACGGTTGGCGAGGCGGCACGGCTTCACGACCTTACGCCTCTTACATCCGCGGCACTCGGCAGAACGCTCATTGCGGCTTCTCTTCTCGGTAACGATATGAAGAGCGATGAGCACTCACTTACGATTAGAATAGACGGCGATGGGCCGATAGGCTCGATTGTTGCAGTGTCAGACAGCAACGGATATGTCCGCGGCTATTGCCGCAATCCGCATGCCGATCTTCCGATTCGTGAACGCGACAGAAAGATTGACGTTTCAGGCGGCGTTGGAAAGTCAGGCACGCTCAGCATTATAAAAGACCTTGGTATGAAAGAACCCTACATCGGTCAGACGGCGCTTGTGAGCGGTGAGATAGCAGAGGATGTCACGGCATATCTTGCGGTAAGTGAACAGATTCCGTCTGTTTGTGCGCTTGGTGTTCTTGTTGACCGTGACTGGAGCATAAAGGCGGCGGGCGGATACATCATCCAGCTTCTTCCGGGTGTTTATGATGATGAGATTGACCGTCTTGAGGAGTGCATCAAGCAGGCTCGAGCAGTTACGGAGTGCCTCGATGAGGGAATGAGCCTTGAGGAGATGCTTGAAAAGACACTTGTTGGCTTCGATATCGAAGTTCTTGACGAGGCAGAGGTTGGATACCGTTGCACATGTTCGCGTGAGAGAACACGCGGAGTCATTATGTCGATAGGTGAAGAGGAGCTCACAACGATCTGCGAAGAGGATGGCAGAGCCGAGGTTGCGTGCCAGTTCTGCGATAAAAAATACGTATTCGAAAAAGACGAGCTTTATGAGCTTATTGAAGAAATAAAGAACAAGAAATCGGACAGTTAGCTGTCCGATTTCTTGTTTTATGTGCACGTAACATATCTTTTCGGAATAGAATATTTCAGAAAGAAATATAGACGGAGGTATGTTTTATGGATAATGACCTTTCCTCGCTTGCGAAGAATATTACCGAAGCCTTTGATGGCAAAAAGA
>JAZQSI010000161.1:0-2064 GCA_045629985.1 Eubacteriales bacterium | reverse complement strand
GTGAACTTGTCAAACGGGAATCTCGGAAGCTTTGCAATTATGTAATCAAGCACCGGCGGCTTTGCTGCCGTTGCTCCTGCAAGCGGAATTTCGTCGAGCGTCATGCCTACTGCAATCTTTGCCGTTACGCGTGCAATCGGGTATCCGCTTGCCTTGGAAGCAAGAGCGGATGAGCGTGAAACACGCGGGTTGACCTCGATAAGGTAATACTCGCTTGAATTCGGGTTGAGCGCAAACTGAACATTGCAGCCACCCTCAATTTTAAGCTCGCGGATGAGCTTGATTGCGCTATCGTTGAGCATCTTCTCGTCTTCTTTTGAGAGAGTCATAATCGGAGCTACAACGATGGAGTCACCCGTATGAACGCCTACGGGGTCAACGTTTTCCATACCGCAGATGGTGATAGCGTTATCAGCACCGTCGCGCATAACCTCAAACTCGATTTCCTTGTATCCGCGAACGCTCTTTTCGATAAGAACCTGGTGAACAGGTGAGAGCTTGAATGCGTTTCTGCCGACCTCTAAGAGCTCTGCCTCGTTATTTGCAAAGCCGCCGCCGGTGCCGCCGAGGGTAAATGCAGGACGGAGAACAACCGGATAACCGATTTCTTCTGCAGCAATCTGTGCCTCTTCGAGAGAGTATGTAATCTTTGACGGAATCGTCGGCTCACCGATGGACTCGCAAAGCTCTTTGAACATCTCGCGGTCTTCTGCTCGCTCGATACTCTCGCTCGATGTGCCGAGAAGCTTGACGTTGCACTCGCGGAGAATTCCCTTCTTCTCGAGCTGCATAGCAAGGTTAAGACCTGTCTGACCGCCGATACCCGGGACAATTGCATCCGGACGCTCGTGGCGGAGAATCTTTGCGACATACTCAAGTGTGAGCGGCTCCATATATACCTTATCCGCAATGGTGGTATCTGTCATAATCGTCGCAGGGTTGGAGTTGCAGAGGATAACCTCATATCCCTCTTCCTTAAGCGCGAGGCAAGCCTGAGTGCCTGCATAGTCAAACTCTGCAGCCTGACCGATAACGATCGGGCCCGAGCCTATGATAAGAATTTTCTTTAAATCTGTTCTCTTTGCCATTTTGCAAACCTCCAAATTATATTTTATATACCGGCTTGCCGTTTTTTACGGTAAGTAAGCATTTTCCATACAGTTTCATTCCCTCAAACGGGGTTGCTCGACCTTTCGTGAGAAACTCTTCAGGGTCAACCTTGAATGAAGATTTCAAATCCCAGACCGTAAAGTCCTCACCGACGGGGATGCCGAAGCGTCGGCGCGGGTTTTCGCTCATCAGCTCGACAAGCCTCTCCATCGTTATCTTCTTTGTTTTTACGAAGTAGGTGTACATCGCGGCGAACGCCGTTTCAAGCCCTACTACGCCAAACGCACTTTTCTCAAGACCCTTCGCTTTTTCCTCAAGAGAGTGCGGCGCGTGGTCAGTCGCTATCATATCAATCGTTCCGTCGCAGATTCCCTCAACGAGTGCCGCGCGGTCTCTCGCGCTTCGGATTGGCGGATTCATCTTGAATCTTCCGTCTTCCTGCAAATCCTCATCCGTCATTATTAGGTAGTGCGGTGCGGTCTCGCAGGTGATGTCAAGCCCTTCACGCTTTGCCCGCCTGATAAGCTCTACCGATTCTGCCGTTGAGATATGGCAGACGTGGTAGCGACAACCTATCTCGCGAATAAGCTCAATATCGCGCGCTATCTGCTCGTACTCACTCGCAGAGCATATTCCGCGATGACCGTTACGCTTTGCATATTCGCCGTCGTGGATGTATCCGCCGTGGAGCAGGTCGTTCACCTCGCAGTGGGCGACGATTATTTTATCAAGCTCTTTCGCCTTTTGCATAGCGGCTCGCATCATATCGTCACTCTGCACTCCGCGACCGTCATCGGAGAAACCGACCGTTAGCGGTGCCATACCGTCAAGGTCCGAGAGTTCTTCCCCCTTCTGCCCGACCGTAATCGAGCCGTAGGGGATGACATCAATCGTCGCGTCCCTCTCAATTATCGCAAGCTGCTCTTTTATGTTCTCAACGCTGTCGGGAACAGG
>JAZQSI010000160.1:0-16105 GCA_045629985.1 Eubacteriales bacterium | reverse complement strand
ATAAGCGGGAGGCTTATAAATCCTATATTGCGAACACCGGAAAGTTCATCCTTGATAAAACGTGGGTAGATGAACTTTACGAGGAAAGTACCGAGAACACCTGCGACGATGAGGAATACATTCAAGAAGTTTCCTATCATCGGGGAGATAGTATCGTATGATTCCATAAGCATGGTCGGGGCAAAGTTCTTGACACCGAGGCTTACAAGGTCTGTGATGATAAAGGGAATAAGAAGGAAAGCAAGTCCCGCACCGAAGAGAATCTTTTTAGTTGTGACAGGTTTAATCTCAACTTTTGATAAAGGCTGAACGATGGGAGCTTCTTCTGCAAAAGTCGCCTTTCGGTTTATGAAGTAATAAACAATAATCATTGCCACTGTAAAGAGGAAGAGGAGAACTGCTGAGATGAGGAAGTTGTTTCTCCAGTCCTTTATGAATGCTGCGGTTATGAATGCAAGAGCCATGCCTGATGATGAAGAAAGTGAGATGAGAAAAATCGCTTTTTTTCGGTATGTCGTTTCAAGCTGGGAAGAAACAATCTTGAAGACACCGGGCCAGATGCCAAACTGAATTGCACCGTTGAAAGTCCAGACAGCTATCATAAAGATATAGTTCTGATTGAGGTAAATAAGGAGGTTTGAAATCGCCGCACCGGCAAGACCGATAATAACGAGAACCTCCGGAGGGTATTTATCTGCAAGTTTACCTCCGACAACCTGGAAAGGAGCATATGAGAGGTAGAAGCAAGCTGCGACAAGACCGGTCTGCGATTTTGTCATAATGCCTTCATTTACGATTGAAGCCATAGCGGCGGTGTAGCAGTTTTTGGTCATGTAAACAACTGCATACATAGCCCAGATGAAAATAAAGAGCAGAACGCTCGTGCGGTGGTCAGAAAGATATCTTTTGTTCATGCGAATAGTCATCTCTTTTCAAATCAAATGTTGAACAAAGAAATTTTACACTATGCAGGGAATTAAGTCAATAACTGGAGAAAAATTTAAATCTTAAAAAATTTACGGTTGTCAAGTGTTGGTATAAATGATATATTAAAGTTAAAACTCTGTGGGGTGGGGAAATGGGAAAGTTAAAGAACAAAAAACTGTTTCTGCTTGATATGGACGGAACTATTTATCTTGATAATACTCTTTTTGATGGAACTGTTGAATTTCTTGAGTATATACGCAACATCGGTGGAAGATATATCTTTCTCACAAACAACTCGTCAAAGGGTGTAGAGGAATATGTAAAGAAGCTTGCAAAGTTGGGGATTGAGACCACGACAGATGATTTTCTCACCTCGACGAATGCAACAATTGCATATTTAAAGGAAAGGGAATATAAAAAGATTTACGCGCTCGGCACAAGGTCGTTTGCAAGCCAGCTTAAAGCTGAAGGGCTTTACATCACAACTGAACTTGAAGAGGGGATAGAATGTCTTTGTATTTCAAACGATACAGAGCTTACGTTCAAAAAGCTTGAGGATGCGTGCATCCTTCTTGGGAGAGAAATTGACTATATAGCGACCAATCCCGACCGGGTGTGCCCGACTTCATACGGCTACGTCCCCGATTGCGGTTCGTTTGCGGATATGCTTTTTAATGCGACAAAGCGCCGGCCGAAGTTTATCGGAAAGCCAGAGCCTGATATGGCAAAATCTGCGATGGAGAGAGCGGGATTTTCGCAGGAAGAAACGGTTATTGTCGGGGACAGACTTTATACGGACATTGCGTGTGGAGTGAATGCAGGAATCAGCACGGTATTCGTTTTAAGTGGTGAGGGAACGCGGAAAGACCTTGAAGAGAGCGCTGTAAAGCCTGAATTTGTGTTTGAAAATATAAAAGAACTTTACGAAGAACTTATACGTGTGATATAATAGAGAAAAAGGAAAAGGGGATACATACATGAAAAGAGTAAAATCATTTATCGCACTAATACTTGCAGTTATGATGTTTGGTACGTTTGCCGGCTGTGATGCTATCGTCGGTATCTTCGGAAGAGGACCTGTTATCGGTAGTTCCGATGTTCCGGATGCAGATCTTTCAAATATTCCTGAAATTGAGGGAATCGACTTTGCATATGAAATAGAGTATTTCAATTCAACGATGCTCAACACTTTTACTCTCAAGGTGGGAGACTCGCACACCCCGAATGCTGCGGTGTGGGCAGGGCGAGATGATTCGTGTTATTCCTCAGATGAGTCGGTTGTCTTTGTTGCGAAAAACGGAAACGTTTTTGCGAAAGGCAAGGGAACGGCGTATGTACTTATCAAGGGCAGTACAAATATGTTTGAGGTTTACAAATACATAGTAAAATAAAAAAACGGACGATAAGGCCACAGCCACATAAGGCAGTTTTGCCCCGAAAAACATCCTTTTGGCGAATTTCTTCGTTAAAAAAGCGAGCTAACCGTCAGGTTATGCTCTCTTTTTTGCCTTGAACTTCATCCAAAATTAAGCCTTTCGGGGTGCATACAGTTTTGAATTGAGATATTTTTCGTTTGTAGAAATATAAAAATTCCGGAAATACTGCCGTGTTTCCGGAATTTTTTATGCATTACAAGCGGAAAAGAGCCATTCAAAACCAATACTTCCTTGTGTGGCTGTGGCCAATGAATCCGTCCGTTCCTTTTTTGCAAAAAGGTCGAAAAGTATAATTCTTGACAGTGGTACACAAATATGATATTATAGTTAATAATTGTGTAACAAAAACGAGGAAATAACGCTTTGGGAAGGTGGCGATGAGTTGAGTAAAGGAAAATTAAATAACATGAAATGGCAGCTCGTTGCCTATGACCTTCTGATTCTTATTGCGGTTGACGTTCTTATGTTGTTTATCTACAAGGGCAATGCAGGGCTTACAACACGTGATGCAATCCTGCAGGCGGCAATAGGCCTTGTCTGCATTTTTGCAATGAGGATTATTGCGAACATTTATTCCCAGATATGGCGTTATGGCGGAATACAGTGTTATATAAAACTCCTCACGGCAGACGGTATCGCATTTTTATTTGCCGCGGTATTTGAAGAGTGTGCACCTATTGCGCACATAACTTTCCCGACTCTTCTCTCCATTGCGGCGCTCAACCTTCTCGGTTCGCTTGGCATCAGAATGATGTACCGTTATGCGTATAAGTGCAGTAATTACAATACCCCGAGAGGCAAGCTTCTGAAGTTCCTTCTCCGTGTTTTCGCAGGTAAGAGAATTGAAGGCGAAAAAATGGATGAATTCAATAAGATTAAAATTGCAATTATCGGCGCAGGCCGCGTTGGCGTTATGCTTGCAGAAGAGCTTATCAACAACAATGCCGCTCTTTATTCGCCACGTTGCTTCCTTGATATAAACCGCGACAAGGTCGGCCGCGAAATTCACGGTATTCCTGTTCTTCTTGAAGATGAATCAACGCTCGATTCACTCAAGGAATTTGGAGTTCAGGAGGTTGTTTTCGCGATTCCGAAACTCGAGGACGAGGAGAGAAAACGCCTTTACGATTACTATTCTGCAGCAGGTTACAGAATAAAGCTTTATGACTATCCCCTTATGAAAAAAGCGGGAGGAAAGCGCCAGCTTCGTGAGTTTGATATTGAAGAGCTTCTTTTCAGAAAGTCAGTTGTTATGTCAGATGCCAAGACAAAGGCATATTATACTGATAAAACAATCCTCATCACGGGTGGCGGCGGTTCGATAGGTTCGGAGATATGCCGCCAGCTTGCAAAGATGAAGCCGAAGACAATTATAGTTCTTGATATTTATGAAAACGGTGCATACGATGTTCAGCAGGAGCTTCGCATTGCTTACGGGAAGAAACTTGATTTAAAGGTCGAGATTGCGTCAATCACGGACCGACGTGCGATGGAGCGTGTTTTTGAGGCGTACCATCCTGATATTGTCATAAATGCGGCAGCGCATAAGCACGTTCCGCTTATGGAACACAACTGCATCGAGGCTGTTGAAAATAACGTTTTCGGAACAGAACTTCTCATAGAGCTTTGTGAGAAATTCGGAACCGAACGTTTTATGATGGTTTCGACTGACAAGGCTGTTAACCCGACTAACGTCATGGGTGCAACGAAGCGCATGTGCGAGATGCTTGTTCAGAGCGCAAGTATTGACGGCAAGGTAAAATACAGTATGACACGCTTCGGAAACGTTCTTGGTTCAGCAGGTTCTGTTGTACCGTTGTTTAAGAAGCAGATTGCAAACGGTGGTCCGATTACCATCACCGACAAGCGAATTATCCGTTACTTTATGACAATTCCTGAAGCATCACAGCTCGTTCTTCAGTCCGGTGCGATGGCAAAGAACGGTGAGCTCTTTGTTCTCGATATGGGCAAGCCTGTAAAGATACTTGACCTTGCAGAGAGTATGATACGCCTTTCGGGAATTGACGGTATTGATGTCGTTGAAACCGGGCTTCGTCCTGGTGAAAAGCTTTACGAGGAGCTTTTAGTTGATACAGACACTCTTGAAAAGACGGAAAACAGCCTTATCTTTATTGAAAAGGATGAGCCGCTTTCCGCAGAGGTTATAAAGGAAAAGCTGGATATCCTCAAGAAAGCATGCGATACCGGGGCAGACAGTGCCGTCCGCGACGCGCTGCACAAGACTGTTCCGACATACAGAGATCCAACAGAGGTAAACGCGACTGCGAAGGAATATGCACCGCCGAGCCTTGAAGTAACAAAGGTATAAAAACAGAATAAAAGCCTTCTTTCTATCATATAAATCAGGTAGGAAGGAGGCTTTTTTGTGTGGCAAAGGCATATATTGAAGAAAGAGCGATTACTCTTGCACATTATGTAATTGAGAATAAAAGCACTGTCCGCGAGACGGCAAAGAAGTTTTACATATCGAAGTCGACAGTTCACAAGGACATTGTCGAGCGTCTTCAGAGCTTTGATAAAAGCCTGTATCTTGAGGTGAAAAGAGTTCTCGACGAAAATAAGGCAGAACGCCATCTCCGTGGAGGTATGGCAACGCGAAAAAAATATCGCGGAGAGTAAAAACGACGGCATTATTCCACGTCAAGCAGAAAATTTTATCTTTAAAACGAGGAGAAAAGAGTGTATAATATAGGAAAGTGATATTGTAAGGGGATTTTCAAAATGACGGAATACGGAAAAAGAGCAGGAGAGCTTTTTGCAAGCGGATATAACTGTGCGCAATCTGTTGCAGGTGCGTTTGCGGAAAAATGCGGACTCCCGCTTGATGTAATAACAAAGCTTGCTTCCTCTTTTGGAGGAGGCATTGCAGGAAGACGTGAGATGTGCGGTGCCGTGAGCGGTATGCTTCTTGTCATCGGATGTTTGCATGGCCACGCGATTCCGGAGAATGCGGAGCAGAAGCAGGCGCATTATGCGTTTTCCCGCGCGGCGATGGAAAGCTTTGAAAAAAGGCTTGGCACGCTAATTTGCAGAGAGCGCCTTGAGATGAACAAAACAGGCGAGAACAATGTTTGCACCTGCCGTGAGATTTGCGAGATTGCGGCTGATATCGTTGCAGAAACACTCTGCTGAGGAGGACGTTTAAATGGACTATTTAAAGAAAATGGGCGAGCGCGCAAAGATAGCGGCATATGCGCTCAATCTTCTTTCTGATGAAGATAAAAATCGTGCGCTTCGTGCTGCGGCAGAAGAGCTCGTAAACCAGAGTGAGAAGATTCTCATTGCAAACGCAAATGATGTCGAGCGTGCCGAAAAGGCGGGAATGTCACCTGCGCTTATTGACAGGCTCAAGCTTGATGAAAAACGCATTCGTCAGATGAGCGAGGGACTTCTGCAGATAGCGGACCTTCCGTCTCCGCTTGGTGAGGTCGTTATGCAAACGACACGTCCGAACGGTCTGGAAATCGAAGAAAAGCGCGTGCCGATAGGTGTTATAGGTATTATCTATGAATCACGCCCGAACGTCACGGCAGATGCATTCGGACTGTGCTTCAAGACGGGAAATGCAGTTATTCTTCGTGGCGGCAGTGATGCTATAAGCTCAAATATCGCGATTTCGGATGCTTTAAGACATGCGCTTATGGCATCTAATATTACGGGAGATGCCATATCGCTTGTAACCGATACTTCCCGCGAAACTGCGCGTGATCTTATGCGCCTTAACGGATATATCGACGTTCTCATTCCGCGCGGAGGCGCAGGGCTTATAAAGACGGTTGTCGAGACGAGTACGCTTCCCGTTATCGAAACAGGAACGGGCAACTGCCATATCTACGTTGATGAATCTGCCGATATTGAAATGGCAAAGGACATAATTATAAACGCAAAAACACAGCGCCTCGGTGTCTGCAACGCTTGTGAATCGCTGGTTGTAAATTCTGCGATTGCAGAAAAAGCACTCCCTGTGATAGCTTCTGCGCTTCGTGAAAAGGGCGTTGAGATTAGGGGAGACGAGCGAGCATGCGCGGTTCTCTCTGATATTAAAAAAGCGCTTGAGATTGACTGGGGCAGGGAATACCTTGACGCGATAATATCGGTCCGTGTTGTGGATACTCTCGATGAGGCGATTGCCCATATCAATACTTACAACACGAAACATTCCGAGTCGATTATCACCGAAAATGCAGAAAACGCGGAACGCTTTCTCAATGAGGTTGATGCCGCGGCTGTATATGTCAACGCATCCACCCGTTTTACGGACGGTTTTGAGTTTGGCTTCGGTGCGGAAATCGGAATAAGCACGCAGAAGCTTCATGCAAGAGGTCCGATGGGACTCCGTGCGCTTACATCAACAAAGTATTTTATTCGCGGTAACGGACAGATAAGAGGATAGTTAAAAATGGCACCGATACTTAAAGAAAAACAAAAGTTTGATTACAAATGGATAATTGCAGCAATGAGCATTCTGATTTTGTTTGTCGGGGTCGGATTTTGCTCTTCTGCGAAAAATATATTTATTGCGCCCGTTACTTCGGCTATGGGTTTTTCACGAAGTGCGTTTACTTTGAGCGACACATTCAGATATGCAACAACTGCGATAGTCACAATGTTTTTGGACGGTCTGATAAATCGTTTCGGGATAAAGAAGCTTCTTGTGACGGGAATGCTCGCTTATGTTGCTTCCTCGCTGTTAAACGCTTTTGCAACATCACTCTGGATGTTCTATCTCGGCGGAATTTGTCTTGGTCTTGGTATGGCACTTGCGGCGATAACCATGGTAAGCATAATAGTCAATAAATGGTTTACCGAAAGCAAGGGAACGGTTCTTGGCGTGATTTTAGCGGCAAACGGCCTTGGTTCTGCTGTTGCAATTTGGATATTCGAACCGTTGATATATGAAGCAGGAAATGCCTTCGGCTTCCGCAATGCATATCTTTTGAGTGCGGCGATTGTTGCAGTCGTAACGATAGTTGTTGCGGTATTATACAGGGACAAAAAGGAAGAAACCGAAGAGGAAAAACAAACAAAAGCAAAGAAAACGGTATGGGAAGGCTTTGAGTATGAAGAACTCAAGAGAAAACCGTACTTCTATATTGTTGTTGGATGTCTCTTCGTTTCGTGCCTCTTTTCTCTTTACAGTATAGCCACTCCGTATTATACGGATATCGGCTTTGATTCTTCTGTTGTAGCACTCACTATGAGCGTGTTCTCGGTAGGGCTCATTTTTTCAAAGATTTTAGCAGGTATAATTTATGATAAATGTGGCCTGCGGGTAGCTGTGAATATGTGTCTTCTTGCAGATATTGTATCAAAGATTCTGATTATGGTTGTAACAGTAACGGCAACGGGGAAGGCTCTTGCAATAGCGCAGAGTGCGCTCAAAGCAGTTGCAATGCCGATTGAAACGGTTATGGTATCAATTATAGTGCTTGATTTATTTGGACAGAAAAGTTTCAATAAAGCGCTTGCGATAGTCACTTCCGTTTTTACGGTAGGGCAGGCAATAAACCAACCGTTTTTGAATCTTCCGTTCGATATTCTTGGCAATTATTGGATTTCATTTATTTCATCAACAATAGCTTCTGTCATAGCTATAGTACTGATGAATTTTGCGATAAGCGCAGTAAGAAAAGATGCAGCAAAACAAAAATAAGCAGAAAAAAGCTCTCACGAATTTCGTGAGAGCTTTTTTATTGATTATTAGTCGTTTACATAGGGGAGAAGCGCAATGTGACGAGCACGCTTGATAGCTTCTGTAACCTGACGCTGGTGAGCAGCACATACACCTGTCATTCTGCGCGGAAGAATCTTGCCGCGTTCAGATGTAAATCTGCGAAGACGACCTGCATCCTTGTAATCGATATAGTTTACCTTATCTGCACAGAAGGGGCAAACCTTCTTGCGCTTGCGAGCTTTAAGGTTCTTATCCATTTAAAGGTCCTCCTTTATTCGAAAATTAGAATGGAAGTTCTCCGTCGTCGCCAACAAGCTCTTCAAAATCAGAGCCTGAAGAAACGGAGTTAAAGCCGCCCATATCAGAATTTGACGGTGCCGGAGCAAAAGACGGAGCGGATGCAGAAGAATCACGCTTACTTTCAGCGAAGAAAACTTCATCTGCAACAACTTCGCATGCTGTGCGGTTATTGCCGTCGCGGTCTTTATAAGAGCGAACCTGGAGTCTGCCGCTTACTGCGACAAGCTGACCCTTTGAGAACCACTTGGAAACAAACTCTGCGGTGCCGCGCCAAGCTACTATATTGATATAATCAACATTCTGCTGATTTTCGTCGCGGCGTGAATAGCCACGGTCAACAGCGAGCGAGAAAGAAGCAACCGGAATGTCTGCCTGCGTGTGGCGAAGCTCAGGGTCGCGGGTAAGTCTGCCCATGAGAATAACTTTATTCAACATACGGACTAACCTCCTTAAGCGATGTCATCTTTGCAGATGATGATAGAGCGCATGATGCCTTCAGTAATCTTGAAGACACGGTCAAGCTCTGCCGGGAAAGACGGAACGCACTCAAAATCAAAGAGTACATAGTAACCCTCGTTCATGTCGTTGATCGGGTATGCGAACCTGCGCTTTCCCCATTCATCGACATTGACAAGAGTACCGTTCTTCTCAACGAGAGATTTGAACTTCGCTACCAATTCTGCAATAGCTTCTTCTGTAAGCTCAGCGTTGATGATGAAAACTGTTTCGTACTTTGCGGTAACCTTTGCCATGTGAAAACACCTCCTTTTGGACTAATGGCCCCCGATATAGAAGCGGGAGCAAGGAATGCGGATGTAAAATCAAAACTCCGCAACATAATATTATACACATTTTGGAATAAATGTCAACATAAAGTTTTGAAGACTTGAAAAAATGTGTTTTATTTGTTATAATAAACAAAACTAAATTTATGTTTGGAGGATAACCATGAAAAAAACCTCTCGCACGGCGCGTATGGCGCTTATTGCTGCGGCGTATGCAGTTCTGACGCTTGCATTTCCGCCGCTTTCGTACGGTCCTATACAGCTTCGTATAAGCGAAGCTCTGTGCATTCTCCCGTTTTTTATGGGAGAGGCGGTAGTGGGGCTTACTGCCGGATGTCTCGTTGCAAACATAATCGGCGTGTCGTTTGGTATGACTCTACCGTGGGACGTTCTTATAGGAACTGCAGCGAGCTTTGTTGCAGCTTATATGACATCAAAGATAAGGATAAAATGGCTTCTGCCCATTCCCTCGATCGTGGTGAATGCACTGTTCGTCGGAGCTATGCTTACATATATAATATTAGACGGCGCAGAAAGCTTCCCGTTATGGTATAATATTCTGACCGTAGGGGCAGGGCAGGCGATTGTCTGTTACGGTCTCGGTATGCCGCTCTTTGCGATTATGAAAAAGCTTAAAATGAAGGGATATTTCGAATGAAAAGATTTTTTGCACTCACGCTTTTGATTATTATGATGCTTGCTCTTTCCTCATGCGGAAAGAAATCAAACAGCAACTTCAAGATAGCAACGTCTTTCTATCCCGTATATGTGGCGACACTCAATATCACAGAAGGCGCAAAGGATATAGAGGTTATGAATCTCATCGATTCAAACTACGGTTGCGTTCATAACTATATGATTTCACCCGAGGATATAAGAAAGCTTGACGGAACGAGAATCTTCGTGGCAAATGGTCTGGAGATGGAGAACTTTATCGCGAAAAACTCCCTCGGTATTCCGAAACTTGAAGTGCTTGAAAGCGGAGAGGATATACCGAATATTATATCGGATGAAAATGATCAGGACAATCCGCATTACTGGATGAATATTGAAAATGCAATCAGCCATTGCGACAAAATTACCAGAACCCTTGAAAAGGCAGATCCTGCAAACGCAGAGATTTATAAAAATAACGCAGAGGTTTATAAGGCGAAGCTCGGGGAACTTCTTGAAGAGGCGCGCTCACGTATGGATAAGCTCGCCGAAAAAGAAATGGTAGCGCTTGATGATTCATTTGAGTATTTCGCGGATGAGTTCGATATCAAGTTCAAAAATCTTCTTTCACACCACGGTCGCAGGATAACAGAAGAGCAGATACTTGAGGCGATAAAGTATATAAAGAAAAATAACATAAAGACTGTATATGTTTCGATGGGCGATGAAAACAGCGATGCCGCTCGCACGATAAAAACAGAAACGGGATGCAGAATCGTGGCTCTTGACACATGTACTCGTGGTGAGATAGACAAAGATATAAAGGATGCATATTTCAAGTCAATTCGCGCAAATCTCGATATTCTGGAAGAGAATATGAGTGAATAGTTGTGTATAAATGCCAAAAATAAATTAAAATCAGCACTGTGCTTTGTGCACAGTGCTGATTTTTTTATGTAATGTTGACAATCTTGACAAAAAGATGATAAAATGATATTCTCAATTATAATGCGGTAATGTGCCCCATTGTGTTCATATTTTACCGCGTTTGATTGAAAAAATCAACTGATTACAGCAAAAAATCAACAACTTTACCGCGTGTTTCAAAGTGACGGAAGTTCTGCTTGTCAAGCATTGAAGCATACGGAGTTCAGCCGCGGGTGCGGCAAAAAATACAGGGCGGGGAAAACCTGCCTGAGTTTTCGGGAGTGATTTCTGATGAAGGACGTAATGTACGGAAGAACCGCGAGAAAGAGCTTTGCGCATATCGATGAACCGCTCGAAATGCCAAACCTTCTCGAAGTTCAGAAAAAGTCTTACGAATGGTTCCTCAAGACAGGACTGCGCGAAGTGCTTCAGGACGCAGGTACTATTGAGGACTATTCAGGTAACCTCGAGCTTTCGTTTATCGACTATACGCTCGACGAAAAGTGCAAATACACTGTTGATGAGTGTAAAGAGCGCGACACAACATATGCAGAGCCTTTGCGCGTAAAAGTAAGGCTTCGCAACAAGGAGACCGAGGAGATAAAGGAACAGGAAATCTTCATGGGTGATTTCCCTGTCATGACAAAGACAGGTACCTTTGTTATCAACGGTGCGGAACGTGTTATCGTTTCCCAGATTGTTCGTTCTCCGGGTATGTACTTTGATGCAAAGATGGATAAGGCTGACAGCGCAATCTACAGCGCTACCATCATCCCTTACCGCGGCGCATGGCTTGAGTACGAAACAGATCTCAACGATATTTTCAGCATCAGAATAGATAAGAACAGAAAACTCCCTGTCACAGCATTTATCCGTGCTCTCGGACTTGCTACCGACACGCAGATCAAGGAAGTTTTCGGTGAGGACGACAGAATCGTCCAGACTCTTGACAAGGATCCCTGCAAGAGTGAGGAAGATGCTCTCATCGAAATCTACAAGCGTCTCCGTCCGGGCGAGCCGCCAACAATAGAAGGCGCACGTACTCTTATCCACAATCTCTTCTTTGATGAGAGACGTTACGACCTCTCTGCTGTCGGCAGATATAAATATAATAAGAAGATGAACATCGCGCGCCGTATCGCAAACAAGACTCTTGCTGAACCGGCTGTTTGCCCGCGTACAGGTGAGATTCTTGCAGAAGCAGGCGAGATTCTCACAAAAGAAAAGGCAGATGAAATTGCACGTCGCGGTGTAAATACAGTCATTCTTACAGTCAATGACCGTGCGGTTAAGGTCTTTGGCAACGGAATGGTAAATATCAATGACTTTGTTGATTTCGATGCAAAGGAAGAACTTGGTATCAATGAGATGGTTCGTTTCACAGTTCTCTGTGAGCTCCTTGACGAGTTCGAGGGAGATGAGCTCCGTGAGAAGATTACGGAGAGAATCAATGACCTTATCCCGAAGCACATCATCATTGACGATATCTTCGCATCAATCAACTACTTAAACGGTCTTGCTTTCGGCATCGGCTCAACAGACGACATCGACCACCTTGGCAACCGTCGTCTCCGCTCGGTCGGTGAGCTTTTGCAGAACCAGTTCAGAATCGGCTTCTCACGTATGGAGAGAGGCATCCGCGAGCGTATGACAATTCAGGATCTTGACATTGTCACACCGCAGTCGCTTATAAATATTCGCCCCGTTACGGCGGCAATCAAGGAATTCTTTGGTTCTTCTCCTCTTTCACAGTTCATGGATCAGAACAACCCCCTCGCAGAGCTTACACACAAGCGTCGTATGTCAGCTCTCGGTCCGGGTGGTCTCTCACGTGACCGTGCAAGCTTCGAAGTCCGAGACGTTCACCACAGCCATTACGGCCGTATGTGTCCGATTGAGACTCCGGAAGGCCCGAACATTGGTCTTATTTCCTACCTTGCAAGCTTTGCTCGCATAAACGACTTCGGCTTCCTCGAAGCTCCGTACCGCAAGATTGACAAGGCAACAGGAAAGGTTACAGACGAAGTTGTATATATGATGGCAGATGCTGAAGATGAGTTTATCATCGCTCAGGCAAACGAGCCGCTCGACGAGAACGGTTGCCTTGCATCTCCGCGTATCACTTGCCGTGTAAGAGACGAAATCGTTGAAGTTCCGAGAGAGCGCGTTGACTATATCGACGTTTCTCCGAAGATGATGGTTTCTGTTGCTACAGCTATGATCCCGTTCCTTGAAAACGACGACGCAAACCGTGCTCTCATGGGTTCAAACATGCAGAAGCAGGCAGTTCCGCTTCTTGTTACGGAAGCGCCTATCGTTGCTACGGGTATCGAGCATAAGGTTGCTGTTGACTCCGGTGTTTGCGAACTTGCAGACGATGACGGTGTCGTAAAGAGCGTTGAGGCTGACAGCGTCACAATCAAGTATGACAGCGGTGATATAAAGACACATAAGCTCACAAAGTTTATGCGCTCCAACCAGGGCACTTGCGTTAACCAGCGCCCGATCGTCTTTGCAGGCGATAAGGTAAAGAAGGGCGATGTCATTGCTGACGGTCCGTCAACTTCAGAGGGTGAAATCGCTCTCGGTAAGAACGTTCTCATCGGCTTTATGACATGGGAAGGTTACAACTACGAAGACGCTGTTCTCCTTAACGAGCGTCTTGTCAAGGAAGATGTTTACTCATCTATCCATATTGAAGAATACGAAACAGAAGCACGCGATACAAAGCTCGGTTGCGAAGAAATCACACGCGACATCCCGAACGTCGGTGACGATGCTCTCCGCGACCTTGACGAGCGCGGTATCATCCGCGTCGGTGCTGAAGTCCGCGCAGGAGATATCCTCGTAGGTAAGGTTACACCGAAGGGTGAAACAGAGCTTACAGCAGAAGAGAGACTTCTCCGTGCAATCTTCGGCGAGAAGGCACGCGAAGTCCGCGATACATCCCTCCGTGTTCCGCACGGTGAGTACGGTACAATCGTTGACGTTAAGGTATTTACCCGTGCAAACGGTGACGAAATGAACCCGGGTGTAAATATGGTCGTCCGTTGCTACATTGCCCGTAAGAGAAAGATCTCTGTCGGTGACAAGATGGCCGGTCGTCACGGTAACAAGGGTGTCGTTTCAAGAATCCTCCCGCAGGAAGACATGCCGTTCCTTCCGGACGGTACTCCGCTTGACATCGTTCTTAACCCGCTCGGTGTTCCGTCACGAATGAACATCGGTCAGGTTCTCGAAGTTCACCTTGGCTACGCTGCAAAGAAGCTCGGTTGGAAGGTTGCAACTCCGGTATTTGACGGTGCAAACGAAAATGATATTGAAGAAACCCTCAAGCTTGCAGGCCTCTCGCCTGACGGTAAGAGCGTTCTTTACGATGGACGTACGGGTGAGCAGTTCGATAATCCCGTTACTGTCGGTTATGTTTACTTCCTTAAGCTCCACCACCTTGTTGACGATAAGATTCACGCCCGTTCAACCGGTCCGTACTCTCTCGTTACACAGCAGCCGCTCGGCGGTAAGGCACAGTTCGGTGGACAGCGCTTCGGTGAAATGGAAGTTTGGGCGCTCGAAGCTTATGGTGCAGCTTATACTCTCCAGGAAATCCTCACCGTCAAGTCCGACGATATCTCCGGACGTGTTGCAACATACGAAGCTATCGTCAAGGGCAAAAACGTTCCTCATCCGGGCGTTCCGGAGTCCTTCAAGGTTCTTGTCAAGGAACTCCAGTCACTCTGTCTCGATGTTCGTGTTCTTGATAAGAATATGGAAGAAATCGAGCTCACAGAAGACGATGACGATGATAATTTCGTAAGATACGCAGGCGATGATGAGCCTGTATCTGACGAGAGTTATGTAATGGATGGCGATATTGAAGACGCAGGATATTTCATCGACGATGAAGAAGATGCCGTAGGCGGTATTTTTGACATGGTCGGCGAATATGACGACGAACCCGACACATTCTCGGATTCCGAAGAACTTTAAGGAGGAAAAATGGTATGAGTAATACGACCTTTGAAGCTATCAAAATAGGTCTTGCTTCACCTGAAATGATCAGAGAATGGTCTTTCGGTGAGGTTATAAAGCCTGAAACCATCAACTACAGAACCTTAAAGCCGGAGCCGCTTGGTCTTTTCTGCGAAAAAATCTTTGGCCCGATGAAGGACTGGGAGTGTCACTGCGGAAAGTATAAGAAGATCAGATATAAGGGCAAGATATGCGACCGCTGCGGCGTTGAAGTTACAAAGGCAAAGGTTCGCCGTGAGCGCATGGGTCACATCGACCTCGCAACTCCTGTATCACACATCTGGTATTTCAAGGGCATCCCGTCACGTATGGGTCTTATCCTTGACATCTCTCCGCGTATTCTTGAGAAAATTCTTTACTTTGCTTTATATATAGTCACAGATCCGGGCGATACACCACTTGAAAAGTGCCAGGTTCTCACAGAAAAAGAGTACCGTGATTATCGTCTCAAGTATGAGGATGACTTTAAGGCAGGTATGGGTGCAGAGACAATCCGCGAGCTTCTTTCAGAGATTGATCTTGACGCACTCAGCGAAGAACTCCATAAGGAGCTTTCCGATGCAACAGGCCAGAAGAAACTTCGTATCACAAAGAGACTCGAAGTTGTCGAGGCTTTCCGCGCATCAGGCAACCGTCCCGAGTGGATGGTTCTCACGGTTCTTCCGGTTATCCCGCCTGAAATCCGTCCGATGGTACAGCTCGACGGTGGCCGTTTTGCTACAAGTGACTTAAACGACCTCTACCGCCGCGTTATCAACAGAAACAACCGTCTGAAGCGTCTTCTTTCGCTCAACGCGCCTGACATCATCGTCAGAAACGAGAAGCGTATGCTTCAGGAAGCAGTTGATGCTCTCATTGACAACGGTCGTCGCGGTCGCCCGGTAACGGGTCCGAACAACCGTCCGCTCAAGTCCCTTTCTGATATGCTTAAGGGTAAGCAGGGACGCTTCCGTCAGAACCTTCTCGGTAAGCGTGTTGACTACTCAGGACGTTCGGTTATCGTCGTAGGTCCGGAACTTAAGCTTTATCAGTGCGGTCTCCCGAAGGAGATGGCTCTTGAGCTCTTCAAGCCGTTCGTTATGAAGAAGCTTGTTGCAGGCGGTATCGCAAACAACATCAAGAGCGCAAAGAAGATGGTAGAGCGTGCAAAACCCGAAGTATGGGATGCACTCGATACAATCATCAAGGACCATCCGGTTCTCCTCAACCGTGCTCCGACGCTTCACCGCCTCGGTATTCAGGCGTTCGAGCCGATTCTCGTAGAAGGCCGTGCAATCAAGCTTCATCCGCTCGTATGTACAGCGTTTAACGCTGACTTCGACGGTGACCAGATGGCTGTTCACGTTCCGCTT
>JAZQSI010000159.1:0-1673 GCA_045629985.1 Eubacteriales bacterium | reverse complement strand
CCGAACAAGCTCAGTTTACCACAAAAAAATAACCGAGTACGAGGGACGAATTCCGAAGGACGAATTTGTAAGTTCCGCGGGCTTTGCCCGCCAAATATCAGAACCCGCGCTTGCGCGGGTGGCATATGGTAGTCAACTATGAATTTTGAAATTTTAAAATTTTGTTGATCTGACCGGTTACAGAAAAAGCAACCGCTGTCTTGTGCCCCAATTTGGGCACAAGACTTGGGAAAGGGGGCGGCGCATGCCAGCCCCCCCTTTCCCAAACCCTTTCCTCCAGTGTCTAGGGTAGTTGGGCTATTGTTCCAAACTTATTTTTTGATAGCTGTCGTTGCGATGACTTTACCTCTTTGAGTGATATCAGGACATCCTTCAGCTATCCAGTCTCGAGTTATTGCATTGAGTCTCACTATCATAAGTCTCATACAGGCAACCATTCTTCTTTTGTAATCCTTATCTTCCGGATCATTTGTAAGCGAATTGGGATTTTTTATCTTTCGTTCTAATTGTTTCCACCGCTTATGATATACGTTTTCTGTTTTAGCGTTCAGTGCAGCTCGAGTGCACATATACAGCAAATTACGTATATTTCTGCGGCCGTAACGAATGTAGCGCTTTCCTATTTTGTTGCCACTGTCGAAATTGAAAGGTGCAACCCCAACTAAAGCGGCGACTTCCTTTCTGGACAAGTTCCCGAGCTCTGGAAGCTCCAACGCCAGAGCTACAGCTGTTTCTTTTCCTACTCCGATTTCTTGCATCAAAATGCGCATTTTACGACCCATGTATTCATCTTCTTTTATTAAACGATGAAGTTGAGCATTGATAAGCTTTCTCTGTTCCATATCTGCCTTTATCTTATCGTTTAATGTCTTGCGTGCAAACTCAGACCGGCAATCTGAAAGCACCTGCTTTGTTTTTGCTATGTTTTGGGCAATAAAACGCTCAACACGTTGCAATTCTCTCATCTCCGCGTAGTCTTTGCTCATCGGAGCATTGATTTTTAAGTATTGAGAGTAGGTGATGGCATAGTTTCTGATGACTTCGCAGTCTAATTTATCTGTTTTTGCTTCTTTTATACCGCCCTTTGCAAAATGTCTTATCTTTCTGGGCGATACCTGGCAACGCTGAATCCCGTTCATGTCTAGCATTGCTGCAAACTGTAGGCTTATGCTACCGGTTGCTTCATAAACAACAACAACGTTATTGCTCTTCTGTTTCAAGTCCCTGCAGAAGTGCTTGCAACCACTGTCTGAATTGGGATAGATTCTGTATTTATCGGACATGACATCAAGTTTTGATTTGGAAAGGTCAACGCCAACGTAGGTGACATTTTCTTCTTGATGGGGGATTTCCGACTTGCTTTTTGGTGTGTAGTTCTTTATCATGGTCGTGTCTCCAGCTCTATTACGGACGTTCTCTTTATGAGATGTTCCCTTCAACAATACGAGACTAAGTACGGAGCCGTATCAGACGGGAAGGCAGGAGGCCCCTACTACCAATCGGGTGTGAATAATATTAACCCTGCCGGGCGGCGCGGGCTCCCCTGTCTTCAGGAATAATGGGTTGCGACCCCATTATTCCTTCTCCGTGAGCTCGATTATACATCGAACGCAGGCAATATACCACAAAATTTCAATAGAGCCGGGCGGCGTAAGCCCCCGGTTAGCAATGAA
>JAZQSI010000158.1:0-2019 GCA_045629985.1 Eubacteriales bacterium | reverse complement strand
AGAAAACGTTTAGGGCAGACATCCTGAAATGTCTGCTCTTTTCTTATGTTCCGAAATATTGAAAAAACTAAAAATATATTGAAAAAACTAAAAAATATATTGAAAAAACTAAAAATATTACTGAAAAGAGATTGCAAAAGAAAAATTTATATGTTATAATGTAAACTCAATAAAAACAACAAAGGAGAAAAGACAATGAAAAAGATTATTGCAATTGTAATGGCTCTTGTTATGGTTTTTGCTCTTGTTGCTTGTGAAGGCGCAGGTTCAAAGATGACAATGGGCACAGGCGGTACCGCAGGTACATACTACGCTTACGGCGGCGTTCTCGGTCGTTATATCACCGATAACGCAGGCATCGGCACAACTGTAGTATCAACAGACGGTTCCAAGGCAAATATCCAGGGTATTGATGCAGGTAACTACCAGCTCGGTACAGTTCAGTCAGACGTTATGTCCTACGCTTGGGAAGGCACACGCTCATTCGAGACAGAGGGTAAGATTGCTTCCTTCCGCACAGTAGGAGGTCTCTACGCTGAGGCTGTTCAGCTTGTTACAACAAATCCGGAAATCAAGTCAGTTTACGACCTCAAGGGCAAGTCAGTTTCCATCGGTGCTCCGGCATCAGGCGTTTACTTCAACGCAATCGACGTTCTTCAGGCTGCAGGTCTCACAGAGGCTGACATCAATGCACAGTATCAGTCTTTCCAGGATAGCGCAGATGCTCTCAAGGACGGCAAGATTGATGCAGCATTCATCGTAGCAGGTGCTCCGACTCCGGCTATCACAGAGCTTTGCCAGACTAAGGAAGCTTACCTCGTTCCGATTGACGGTGCTGTTGCAGATGCACTTATCGCATCTTGCCCGTTCTACACAGCATACAACATTCCGGCAGAGACATATAAGGGCCAGACAGCAGACGTAACAACAGTTACTGTTAAGGCTACACTCATCGTAAGTGCAGATGCTTCAGAAGAAGATGTTTACAATCTCACAGCAGCTATCTTCGATAACGCTGAAGCAATCACAAAAGAGCATGCAAAGGGTGCTGAACTCAGCCTCGAGAATGCAACAAGCGGTATGACAGTTCCGTTCCATGCAGGTGCTGCTAAGTACTTCGCAGAAAAGGGAATTGAGGTTGCGGTCGACTAATTCGATTTTGCGATTATGTGGCTGCGGCGGTTTCGTCGCAGCCATTTGAACTGTTTCCAAGGAGGATTTAAAAAATGCTTTTCAAGAAAAAGGCTCAGGTACAGCAGGAGCCAATGGATATCGATGCGGTAATGCAGAAATTTGACCGCGAGTCAAACACCCGTATCTGGGAGGGCAAAGCCAAAATTGCAGTAAATGCGATTCTCGGTATCTTTGCTCTGTTTTGCATTTATGTAACGCTTTTTACAAACTGGCTTGAAGAACTTCGTCTTACGACTTTTGTGGCATTCGTTGTATTCCTTGCGTATATTGTCTATCCTGCAAAGAAGGGTAAGCAAAAGGTAAACTATATGCCGTGGTACGATGTAGTCCTTATGGTGCTTGGAACGGCGGCGTTCTTGTATTTTGCAGCAAATGCTCTTGATATAATCAAGCAGGGAATGCGTTTTGAATGGTATCAGATTGTAATTGGTATTATCGGTATAATTTCGGTCGCTGAAGCATGTCGTAGAAGTGTAGGTTTACCGATTGTTATAGTTGCAACTGTATTCATCATATACGCGCTCATCTGGGGCGTTTCAAACCCGACTTTCTGGGGAAAAGTGAAATTCGTTGTTCCGCGTCTTTTCTACAGTAAAGAGGGCATTCTTTCAACTCCTATAAATGTATGTTCTAAGTTCATTGTCGTGTTTATAATCTTTGGTGCTTTCCTTGAACGCACGGGAATTTCGGAATTCTTTATCAACATTTCAAACGTAATCGTCGGACGTTTTTCCGGAGGACCTGCAAAGGTAGCTGTTGTTTCAAGTGCGCTTCTCGGTATGGTTTCGGGTTCCTCTGTTGCGAATACCGTAGGATCCGGCTCCG
>JAZQSI010000157.1:0-2599 GCA_045629985.1 Eubacteriales bacterium | reverse complement strand
GATTTCAATTTCGTATCTTGTTAAGTCAATATAAATGTTTTCTTTGGGGATGACTTCGTTGAAAGAAGATCCGTTGCGAGCAAGAGAAATATAACCGTTCATAAGGGAATCATCGTTGGGGTAACCCTTGATTTTGTTTTTGAAAGTGATTATGACTTTTTTTCCGGAAGAAGAAACCGTGACGGGATTTCTGGTAGCCAGAACCGGGCCTCTTGCATCAAAGAGTGACGACTCAATGTCAATGGTCTGACCGACGAGTGTGCCGGCTGTAATCCGAACAAAGTTGTCAGACGTTTCAAGCGGAGTGGCGAGCGTGATTTTCATGCGAAAACCCGAAATCTCTATGTCAGCGTCGGCGGGAAGCGCTTCAAGTGCAGCTCCACCGATGCTGAGTCTGACGCGGTTTCTGAGGTTTGACACGGCTGCTTCAATTTCACGATTGAACTGAAGGGTGATAACTGATCTTGTATCGTTGATCGAAATGCCAAGAATGTCAGGACCTGCATATTCGTTGAGTATAGAAGCGAGGGCTCCTGTAGAAAAAGAGGAGACCAGGAGTGCTGTAATAAGAACAAAATACACTGTCTTTTTCAGAATACTGTTAGCCTTTCTCATAAACAACCCCATACCGCAAATGCGGTGCCGTTTTTGCGGCAGACGGCGTGCCGAATTTTTAATGCAAATCACTGTAAATGGTATATGTAAGATTTGCACAATACTACATATGTATATAATAGCCCAAAGTCGTCAAAAAGTCAATGTATTGTTTGCTCTGATTTGAGAATAAGAATAAAAACTGCTGTGGCGATAATTACCACAGCAGTTTTTGTAATTTATTGTTTTTTACGATGAGTGCTCAAATGGAGATGAAATGTCAAAAAAGGAATAGTCAGACGAGCGCTTTCCGTCAATCAGAATTTTTACACTGTTTATATCGGGGAGCTCTGTAAGAGTATTTACAATTGAATAAATAATTGCTTTCTCTGCTTCTGCGGAGTGAGGTGCGGCTGTGACAAATTCAGGGGAAAGGTCAAGGACACACATCGTACCCTCACGGTAAATATTGTTTACTTTCGTGCCCTCGGGAAAGGGGCTTCGAAGGTCGGGATTCTCGGGAGATTGTGCGAGAAGTTCAATGACACAAGCCTCAAGTGTTTTTTCATCCTCGTGAACAAACGTCATCTCAAGTTTCACTGTTTCTGAATAGTCGATTGTGGGGTAGTGGAGATTGAGGGTATGGGAATCGTAGTAAGCGGGAGGAAGGGATGTCAGAAAGTCGTCTGCAGAAAAAGTTTTTGTGTCATTTTCTGATGTAATGGAAACTTGCTTTACACCAGGCAGGCCTGACATTGTGTTGACGAGAACAAAGTTCACGGCAACGAGTGAATATGGAGAAAGGTTCTTGTACGGTTCTGAGAGTATCAGATTGCAGATTCCATCGTTGAAAGAAGAATCCAGAAGATGAACGCTTTTTGGAATCACTGACGTATGCGATTCGTTCTCAGGAGAAGTTAACTTTGAAAAAAGCTCAACTATCGCATCCTCAGTATTTGCCGCTGTAAGAGTTGTATCGACGGAAACAAGCTCTGCGCGATTGGATGAATTTGCAAAAAACAGTTTGTGGGTAGTGTTGTTTGCAGGAGCGTCCGAAGAGCATGAGCAGAGAATCGAGAGGAGAATGATGGCGGAAATAAGCTTCTTCATCATATGTAGGCCTCCTCTGCAGGTGAACTCTGGAAAATGACGGTGAAACGTGAACCGCCGTGTACAGACTCTGAAATTTCAATACTGCCGCCAAAACTGTCAACATTACGCTTTACTATTGAAAGACCAAGTCCGCTGCCACCTCGACCGTCATGTTCTCTTGATTTGTCGACTCGATAAAAACGTTCAAAAACCTGTTTGCGGAATTCTGGGGCAATGCCGATGCCCGTATCATCTGCTATAAAGTGGCATGTCCCGTTTTTGCTGAAGACATAGATCTTTATAAAACCGCCGTAGTTGTTGTATTTGATTGCGTTGTCAATAATATTGCCGATAATCTGATTGGTTCCCTCCATCTCACCGAGAATAATACAGTCATCCTCAATGTAGCTTTCGATGGAAACATTTTTATCTTCGGCAAACGGAGTGAGGGCGATGATTGATTTGCGGACAACTTCCGAAAGCGGAACAGGGGAAAGCTTTGCACTCGTGTTATTATCAAGTCGGGAGAGAACGAGAAGTTTCTCCGCGGTGTGAGACATTCGGTCAACTTCGAGAACAATATCTTGCAAAAATTCTTTTGTAGTTTCAGGGTCAACATTATCTGTTCCGGTTATGGATTCACAGAGAAGTTTGATTGCCGAAAGCGGGGTGCGAAGCTCGTGGGAAGCATCTGAGACGAATGCTCGGCGCATCTGCTGAACGTAATTAAGCTGGTCGTAAATGCTGTTGAACTCGTCAATAACAGGAGAAATTTCATCGCGAAAATAATTCGGGATGTGTTCTGTGTTAAGCTCTGTGCGAGAAGTTTTCATCATGCAGAGAATTTTCGAAATTCTATGCTTCAAAACATAAGCAACGAGGGCAAAAATCAAAAGGAAAACTACAAGAGCGA
>JAZQSI010000156.1:0-1914 GCA_045629985.1 Eubacteriales bacterium | reverse complement strand
GCAATAAAAAAAGCTCGCGAACTTCACGAGCAGATGGATGGAAGTTTTATCCCGAATCAGTTTGAAAACCCCGCGAATGCCGCTATTCACGAACGCACAACCGCCGAGGAAATTCTCCGCGATACGGACGGCAAAGTTGATATATTCGTCGCAGGTATCGGCAGTGGCGGTACTATTTCAGGTGTAGGACGCATTCTCCACGAGAGATGCCCGAATGTCAAAATTATCGGTGTTGAGCCAACCGATTCCCCCATCCTTTCGGGTGGCACGGCAGGACTGCACAAGCTTCAGGGAATCGGTGCAAACTTCGTTCCGAAGCTTCTTGATACGGGAAGCTTTGATGAGATTATCACAATTTCAACTGAAGATGCCTACTCCGCAACGCGCGACCTCGCGGCTTTGGAAGGTATTTTCGTCGGCATCACCTCGGGTGCGGCAATATATGCGGCAGAAATGTGCGCGCGTCTCCCCGAAAATGAGGGCAAGACGATTGTTGCAATCGCTCCCGACTCGGGCTCACGCTATCTCTCAACGCCACACCTTTTTAAGGACTGATATGACATATGAAAAAGTGCAAAATAACCGTTATGAAGGTCGCAAGATATCCTGACCTCATCGAAAAATATGAAAACCCGATAGAGCACGCGTGCGATATGGCAGAAGGAATGACCTTCATCGCAAACGGCTGGGAAAAACCCGAGGGCTTCTGCCAGAGTGCTTGGGACAGTCTTTCCGCATTTGTGATGACCCTTTCTCACGGAGGCGAGGACATCTATGACGGCTGGATGAAGAACAAAAAATCCGCTATGATTTCATGCAACGACGGTTTCCGCCCCGTAAGTTTTCTCATTGAAGCTCTCGACGAAGACGCAGAATAAAAAATTAACTCCGAAGCGATTTGCTTCGGAGTTTTCTTTATTTATTTTCTTCTGCAATTGCCGCCTTCTCTTCAGACTTTTTACGAAGGCGAAGCGCGTAGAAAATCTTGAGAAGGCGTTCGCGCGGGAGAAAATGATTTATAAGAAGCGCAACGAGGACACCGATTGCGGTGTTGATTATACGTTCTACGGAATATGCAACGTATGTTTCGGGGTTGTTCTGCGCGAAGAGAATAATGCTGAGGACAACGCCGCCCGGCTGGATGCCGCCCGGCCAGCGGAAGAACTGGCACGCGATGATGAGCATAACCACTCCGACAAATAAGAACGGCAAAATCTTGAACGTCCACTCTCCGTTCGGTTGCCAGAAAAGATACAGTCTGAACATCAGCATACCTATGATACCACCAATGATTGTTCCGAAAAGACGGTTGCCGCCATTAAGCCACGAATCTGCCATATCACTTCCGATTCCGAACACTGCACCGATGCAGGCAAACGTCGGGTCGAATTCTGTGTCAAAAATGGCATTCAAGGCAAGGTATATCACGGCTACAAGCGTTGCCGCGATTGCAGTCTTTATATTTCTCATTCCTATGCGGAATCTGAACTTTTTCTTATTCATTTTTATCCCCTATTCTGAAAAATCTGAGTGCGTTTTTTGTTGTTATCTTTCCTACTTCTTCGGGTGTCATTTCCCACAACTCGGCAACCTTTGCTGCAATGTGAGGAACCATTCCGGGGTGGTTTCGCTTTCCGCGATACGGCACAGGCGCCATATACGGGCAGTCTGTCTCAAGCATTAGCCGTTCTCTCGGAATGCTCTTTATAACCTCGGGGGCACACCTCGCGTTTTTAAACGTAACAGCACCGCCAAACGAGAGGTAAAAACCAAGTTTCACTATCTCGCGCGCATACTCAACGCTTCCCGAGAAGCAGTGATATACCGCGCGGATATTCGGAAACTGACGAAGTATATCAAGCGTGTCACGGTGCGCCTCACGGTCGTGAACTATAATCGGAAGCGAGAGTTCCG
>JAZQSI010000155.1:0-2496 GCA_045629985.1 Eubacteriales bacterium | reverse complement strand
AGGAAAATCATATTGAGCACCGTTATGAGCACATAGCAGAGCACCGTACCGACAGCCGCACCCGAAAGCTCTACACCCGGGATTGCGATGAGGAAGTAGTTTGCCGCAACTTTGACAACCGCACCGCAGAGCATCGTGATGAGCGGAAGTGTCGCGTGGCCAAGTGCCTGCATTGAAGTTGAAGTAAGCGACGATGCGCAGAGGAAGAACGATGCGATACCGAGAATTGAAAGAACAGGGGCGGCAATCGCAACGTCTTGAGCCGATGCGAAGAGTATCGAGAGAATCGGCTTTGAAAGAACCGAGATTCCGATAGACGCGGGAAGCGTGATTATAATTACTATGCGCAGTGCCGAGAGAAGCGTCTTATGGAGTTTTTCTCTGTCCCCTACCGCGTGGGCAGCGGAAATCGTCGGCGTTACGGAAACGTTTAGCGAAATTATAATCGACGGGATGAGGTTAAAGAGCGGAAGAGCGTAGTTTTCGTAAATTCCGAAAAGGCTTGTCGTCTGCTCTGCATTATACCCAAGCGATGCGAGTCGGTTTGTTATAAGGAACATATCTATCGTGCTCGTGAGGTTCATTACGAGCGAACCGACAGTAACGGGGATTGCGATTTTGAGAAGAGACGCAAGAAGCTCCGAGCTTTTTCTCGTTTCGAGGGTTTCTGCACCCTGTTGTGTTCTCTTTTTAAAGTATGCCGCAAACCCGAGCATCATAAGAACAGTCAGCACCGTTCCCGTTGTGATGCCGAGGATTATGCCACCTGAGACGAACTTTTCTTCAAATCCCCAGGAGAGGAGCACCCACGCAAGCGCAAGCCCTATGAGAAGTCGGGACAGCGCCTCGATTATCTGCGAAAGCGCAGTCGGCACCATATTCTCGTGCCCCTGGAAGTATCCGCGAAATCCTGCCGTGACCGCCATAAAGAGCACTGCGGGCGCGAGCGCAATTATGCTTATGGATGCATTCGGGTCATTCGTCGCAAGTGCGAGCGGTTTTGCAAGAACGATGAGAGCAATCATTCCGACGGCACCGATGCCGATACAGAGGGATATAGCCGTTCTGAAAATCTTTTTGGTCTCACGCGGACGTCCGAGTGCGCGGCTTTCGGAAATCATCTTCGATATTGCAATCGGGATGCCTGCTGTCGCAATTGTAAGAAGGATAGAATAGTAGCGGTACGCTATGCTGTAAAGCCCCATCGTGTATTCTCCGACGAGGTTTGTAAGCGGAATGCGGAACACCGCACCTATAACCTTTACCATAACGCTTGCAATTGCAAGTATAAGCGCACCTTTTACGAAGGACGCCTCTTTTTTCTTTGTCAAGATATTCACTCCAAACTATATGTCTAAAATCATAACCCTCTGAATTATTCCGCCGTCATTTTCGCGAAACACTTCATAAAAACCGTATTTTTCATAAAATCTTCGTGCCGCAGTATTTGTTTCCGCAACTCGGACGCTTATGTGTCTTTTTCCAAGAGCCTTGTATCTGCTCATCGCATGCCCTATAAGCTGGATTCCGTAGCGCATTCTGCGATATTCGGGCGCGAGATAAAGAAATGATATATGCCCTGCCATGGGGTAAACCTTCGCCGTCGGGTCAAGCTCAATCATACCGATTTCGCCCTCGGGAAGATATCCGAAAACGATGCTTTCGCTGTCTTTTTTAAGCGATTTCTTTGCACGGCGGTCGATGCGCGAAAAATCAATATCGCCGCAACCGAAAACCTCGCCCTCGCCGAGACGGTGGTATTCTCTTATCTTATCCGCATCTTCGGGGTATTCGGCATTTTTGAACCATACGTTTCTGCCGCCGCCCTCGCGCACCCATGACATACCGTCATCAAATCCGGGAAGCGCGCGGAGGTGGTCGTTGCTGTTAGTGAAAACCTCGGTATATCTGCCGCCATCGGCACGAAAGTGGCTGACACAGGTGTTGTCGCCCCATTCGGCATGTTCTACGCCCGTGAGGTCGTCGTTATTGCGGAGTCCATGCATGAGCATTCGTATCGTAGCGCCGTGGCTGACTATTGCGACTGCCTTGCCGTCGTTTTCGGACACAATTTCATCAAGTGCTGTCTTCGCACGCCTGTAAACATCGCGGTACGTCTCACTTCCCGAAACAGAAAACTCAAGCGGGTTTTCTCCCCAGGCAGTATATGCTTCGGGGTATAACGAAACGAGTTCTCCCCACGGTCTGTCTTCCCACACACCGAAGCCTATTTCGCGAAACGCCGCTGTCTTTATAAGCGGAAGATTTTTCGGCTCATAAATCGCTTTTGCGGTTTCAAGAGTTCTGGTAAGGTCGCTTGAATACACGCGGTCTATATGAATATCGCGAAATCTCTCGCGCAGCGCTTCTATCTGCTTATATCCATTTGGCGTAACGAGACCGTCAAAGTGGCCATAAACGCGTCGGGTGAGATTGCCAAAGGATTCGGCGTGGCGGACAAAATATATGTCTGTCATTGATCTCTTTCCCCACAAT
>JAZQSI010000154.1:0-6505 GCA_045629985.1 Eubacteriales bacterium | reverse complement strand
ACGGCGTGATAATGACACCTGCCTCCGTAATATACTGGATGTTTTTAAATCTCTCGGTGCTGTTTGTTATGTTCTCGGTAGCTAGCGCAACAGCGTTTTTAACGGGTAATGCGGCGGTTCATATCGGACTGAACGTGTTTGCACATATCCTTCCGATGATAGTCGCGTTGTTTATCGCCATAATAAGCGAAGAATTCCTCTATGGCTTCATGACAACGGAAAACTTCGTGTCAAACGAAATTATAACGCACACGCCTCTCGTCTGGCTCTTTTCGGGTGCCGTAAATTACCGTGCTTTTCAGATAAGTATATTCTCTCAAGGTATGTTCTGGGTATATATCGCAGTGAGCTTTGCGCTTTATGTTGCAGGATACCTTCTCTACCGCGTGAGAAAGGTTGAGCTTTCGGGAGATGTCTGTGCATTCTCTGTATTCCGCCCGATATTCAAGTATATGGCAACAGCCTCGGTTGCAATCTTTGTTTTTGCAATCCTTTGCGAGACTGATATCGCGCCCGTATTTGCCTATATCGAGGTCGCGGTGAGCGCGGCAATAGTCTACTTTGCCTGCGAGATGATTATTAATAAGAGTTTTAAGGTTTTTGGCTCGTATAAAGGCCTTCTCGTGTTTATCGGAGCAAGCGCCGCTGTACTTCTCTTTGTTGCAAACACATCGGTTTTCGGATATGAAACGCGCATTCCCGATCCGCAGGATATAGAGAGTGCGGCAGTACACGAAAGTTACCGTTTCGATAATATTGTAGTGTCGGATGCCAAACTCATCGAGGATGTCCGCGCGACACATACGAAGATGCTCGAAAGTATCCCTCGCAGAACAGACGAATTGTTTGAATTTGAAAATGGCAGATATATCTATGTGACATACAGATTGCGAAACGGAGATGTGTTGCGCCGTCAGTATATTGTTGAAAAAGAGATTGCAGATGAAGCTCTCTCGGAAATGTTTAAAAATAATGAATACAAGCAAAAAGTGACAGGACTTTGCGAGCTTAATATTGAGAATGTCAACGAGATTAATATCCTTTTTGATTCTTCCGGAATGAGCTGGAGAAAGATAATCAGGGATGAGGATGCAGTGGCTTTTATGCGTGCTGTTGAGAAGGACGTTGCCGGACTTTCGTATAAGGATTTTGCACAGAATGAGCAGCTTTTGAGGCTTCATATAGACTTCTCAATTACCGCAAAGGAAAACCGAGAGCGTAAAGTTTTTAAAGATATGGAAACAAAGGAGACGGTAAATCAGCTTTATCCCGATGACAATATCGTAAAGAGCTTCTCTCTTGGAATAAATAAAAACTTTACAAATACCTTTGCTTTCCTTAAAGAAAAAGGTTATTACGAAGAACTTTTACACCAGGCGTCAAATGCCGTATGGCTCTGCAAAAAGCCGATAGAATACGATGGTGAATTCTATTGCTATGATGGTGAAACGTTGCCGCACAAGGATTTTAGAATACCTGGCAGTGATTGTGTCCATATTTACAGCGCAGACGGCAGAGCGGTAGTAGAAGAAATGTTTAACACCTCATACGGTAAAGAGAAAGAGGGAAAAAATTACTATGTTTTCATATACTCGGGTGATTCATTCAATATATGGATACCGCACGATGCGCTTGTGATAAACGAGTCGGAGCTTCCCGATTACGTAAAGAAATATCTGCAGACAAATGAAAACCTGTAAAACAAAAGCATCTCTCCTCGGAGAGATGCTTTTACTTTTCGAATTCGCGTAAGATATATCGGAACGAAGAGAGAGGATTTTTCTTATACTCGTCTATCGGCATTGAAAAAGATTCCTTGCCATCAAAGAAAAAGGAAAGCGTGTCATGGGAGAAGCGGAGAACGCCCTTTCCGCCATCAGATGGGATTTCCGAAATCTCGCCCGAGACAAGTCTTTCTATCTTCCGATAAAGCAGGAGTTCGCGGCTTGATGCGAGGTTAAGTTCGCTTGTTGTGTGGCTGTGAGTGAGAAGAAAGAGAGATGTTGTGAGGTTTATAAAGTCGCCATTATCAGGAAGAACGGGCGAGGGGAGTCGCTTCCAGTCCTTTATGTCAAAACGGTAATAAAGCTCATTTGAGTCACGCGGAATTTCCGTAATATCTCGGCGTTTTGTGAGCGCATATTTCTCTATCTCGCCATAGTATATAATGCCGGCACGGTCACCAAATTTGTGTAGTGATTGATAGAGCGCGATGTATCGAAGAGGGAAATCGCTTGGCTTGAGACGTACGGCAGGGATGTGATAAAATTTTTTTGCAAGGCATATATCAAGCTGCATAGTGTTTCTCATCGTGCCGCAGAGAACGTCGCGCGTTTCATCGGTTATCTCTTCAGATGAGCGAGGTTTGATTTTCTGTATAAGGTCGATAATCTGACCCGAAAGGACAACTGTTATAAGAGAAAACAAGATTTTTGAGGGATGGATATAAGTAAGCGACAGCGCAAGTACGGTAATGTCACTTATGAGATATGTCCATTTGATGTCAATATGAAGAAGCTTTGACATGCTCATTGCGAGTGCATCGTCTCCGCTGGGAGCCCCGCCTGCCCAAACTGCGATTCCTACCCCGACACCGACAAAAACGGCACCCACTATCGCGGCGAGGATGGGGTATGTCGCGATTTCGGGAAAAAGTGGCGGAAACTTTTCAAATATCGCATAGAACAGCGAAAATGTTCCGCCTGCAAAGATGGAGTACCCTATAAAATCTGAGCCGAGAGAACGCCAACCGATAAAATAACATAGTGCGTTGAGGATAAGCCCTGTTATAGCAGGGGAGAGGTGGAAATGGTGCTCAAAGAGAAGAACAAGCCCGAGAACTCCGCCTTCTGAAATATCCGCAACCGAATGCACGTTATATAGCCCGAACGCAAGGATTATTCCGCCGAGTGCGGCGAGGAGACACTCACGGGGCTTGAGACGAAATGTCATATAATCACTCCGAATAATAATAAGTCAAAGCAATTATAGTATCTGGAACACCTTTTGTCAAATTCCGACTTATTTTTTTGCGGAAAATATTGATTTTATGATGAAATTGGACTATAATATTTAGTAAGTTTTTTTGAGGAATGATTTGATGGTATTTAACAACATTTTGGAGGCAATGGGAAATACTCCGATTATTCGTCTTTCCCATTTGTCAGAGCCGGGATGCGCGGAAATCCTCGTCAAATTTGAGGGTCTCAACGTTGGCGGTTCAATAAAAACGCGAACAGCGTATAATATGATTTGCGATGCGGAAGCTCGCGGACTTATAAATAAGAATACAATCATCGTCGAGCCGACGAGCGGAAACCAGGGCATCGGCCTTGCTCTTGTCGGCGCGGTGCGCGGATATAAAACGAAGATAATTATGCCCGACTCCGTCAGCGAAGAGAGAAGAAAGCTCGTTGAGCACTATGGTGCCGAAGTCATCCTCGTCCACGATGCAGGCAACATCGGCGATTGCATCGAGGAGTGCTTAAATCTCGCTCTTCGCATGCGCGATGAAGATGAAAACGTCTTTGTTCCACAGCAGTTTGAAAATCCTGCAAACCCTGCTATCCAACGCTCACAGACAGCGCAGGAGATTCTTAAGCAGGTGGATGGTCCGATTCACGGCTTCTGTTCGGGTATCGGCACGGGCGGAACGATTACGGGTATAGGAGAAGCTCTTCGTGAGAAAAATCCTGATATGACTATCTGGGCTGTCGAGCCTGAGCACGCGGCAATTCTTTCGGGTGGCTCAATCGGAACTCACGTTCAGATGGGTATCGGTGACGGGCTCATACCGGAGATTTTAAATTGCAATATTTATAACGATATATGCATAGTCAAGGATGAAGAGGCGATTGAGACCTCAAAGCTTCTTGCATCTCGCGAGGGAATTATGTGTGGAATATCGAGCGGAACGAATGTTGCCGCCGCGATAAAGCTTGCACGTCACCTTGGCGAGGGAAAGACGGTCGTAACCGTGCTTCCCGATACGGCGGAGAGATATTTCTCGACACCGCTCTTTGATTAGTTAATCTTTAAATTTTAGTATAAAACGGAGGAATTATTATGCAGTCAAACGTACGTCCCGATTCTATGGAACGCATCACAACCCGAGCTCTTGCGGATGCTTTCATTGAAGAGCAGGTAAAAGAAGTCAGAGCTCAGGTAGGAGATAAGAAGGTTCTTCTCGCGCTTTCGGGCGGAGTTGACTCGTCTGTTGTTGCCGCACTTCTCATCAAGGCAATCGGCAAACAGCTCGTCTGTGTTCACGTTAACCACGGCCTTATGAGAAAAGGAGAGAGCGAGCAGGTTATCGAAGTTTTCGGTAAAGTGCTTGATGCAAACCTTATCTACATTGACGCAACAGACCGCTTCCTCGACCTTCTCAAAGATGTTGCAGAGCCGGAGCGCAAGCGCAAGATAATCGGCGGCGAGTTTATCAAGGTTTTTGACGAAGAAGCAGCAAAGCTTGAGGGCATTAAGTTCCTCGCGCAGGGAACAATTTACCCCGACATTCTCGAGTCTGACGGTGTCAAGGCTCACCACAACGTTGGAGGGCTTCCCGAAGATATGGAAATGGAGCTCGTAGAGCCGGTAAAGCTTCTTTATAAAGACGAAGTCCGCGTTGTCGGTGAGGCTCTCGGTCTCCCGCACGCTATGGTTTACCGCCAGCCGTTCCCGGGCCCGGGTCTCGGCGTCCGTTGCCTTGGCGCAATCACTCGTGACAGACTTAACGCTCTCCGCGAGGCTGATGCAATTCTCCGCGAAGAGTTTGATAATTGCGGCCTTGCAGAAAGCGTATGGCAGTACTTCATCGCAGTTCCAGATTTCAAGAGTGTAGGCGTCAGAAACGACAAGCGTTACGAGGGCTGGCCTGCAATCATCCGCGCCGTCAATACGACCGATGCTATGAGCGCAACAATCGAGGAAATCCCGTATGCCGTTCTCCATAAGATTTGCGACCGTATCACAAACGAGGTAGAGGGCATCAACCGCGTCCTCTACGACCTCACCCCGAAGCCAATCGGCACAATCGAGTGGGAATAATACCGTATTCAAAAAGCCCTTTAAATAAGGGCTTTTTTGATAGATACAATATACATATCGGGAGGAAAAACTAAATGAAAAAATTCAGCAAAAAAATCATATCGTTCATTCTTGTGCTTGTGTTGTGCGCAAGCCTTATTGTGCCGACATTTGCAAGCAGTGGGGTAAGCGTATATCTTGACGGTGAGAAGATGCAGTTTGATGTTGAGCCGATAATCGTTAACGGTCGAACTCTTGTTCCGATGCGTGCGGTTCTCGAAAAATTGGGGGCAGAAGTCTTATGGGACGGCGCAACAAGAACAGCCATGGCAAAAAAGGGCGACATAGAAATGGTCATTACAATTGACGATGCAACAATGTATAAGCTTGATTTCAACGAAGAAAAAGTGCGTGCAATGTATAATGAGTTCAAAGAAGCGAGCGGGTTGTGGTTGCAGGCACAGCACATTCTGATTCTCGAAACAGAAGACGGAAAGGCGCAGAAGAAGGCTCTCGATATCTTGGCAAAACTCAAGAAAGACCCGTCAAAGTTTGAAGAGTTTATGTTTGAATACGGCGAGGATCCGGGCGTTGCTGAACAGCCTTACGGATACATTTTCACCGAAGGTGATATGGTTGATGATTTCTATCAGGGAGCACTGAAACTCAAAGAAGGAGAGATATCAGGCATTGTTGAAAGTCCTTACGGATACCATATCATAAAGAAGGTCAAGCAGTGGGATAACGGAATCCCGTTTGAAGAGGTAAGGACCCAGGTTGAACAGATTTATGTCTATAACAATGTAAAAGCAGTTCCGTTGGATGTTCCGGCACAGCTGGTTGGCGGAAGAACTTTGGTTCCGCTCAGAGCAGTTTCCGAAGCTCTTGATTGCGAAGTTTTATGGGATGGAGCAACGAGAACGGTAAAGATTTACTCAAAATAAAAATACAAAACAGGCTTGGGTCTTGCCCAAGCCTGTTTTTATATCCATTATTCCATTCCGAGGAGGCGTTTTGCGTTGCCGCAGAGAACATCGTAGATGTCTTCTTTTGAAAGATTCATTTCTTTCGCAACTCTCTTGAACGCGAGAAGCTGCTCATAAAGCATGAGAGTAACATCCTTCTCGTCGGTCTCGCGCATGTGAGGCTCGCCGTCAACGTTACCGTAAAGTCCGCGCGGAACGATGTTGTAGTAAACGCCGTTCTCAACGATACGGTACATTCTCATAACAGCAATCGGAAGGTCTGAACCGAAGATGAGCTTTTTCGGACCCACTGCCTCGAGACATGCCCTGATAGCATCATCGGAGAGGTTTGCGGTAAAGTCGAAATACGTATTCTTTCCTTTGCCGATAAGGTCAAAAGCGTTGCCGATGTCTTCTTTAGCATAAGCACGTCCGATGTGGGCGATGATGAGCTTTAAGTTCGGATACTTTTCCTCAATCTCCATAAGCTGTGCGAGGTTTACCTTATCCTTGAG
>JAZQSI010000153.1:0-2092 GCA_045629985.1 Eubacteriales bacterium | reverse complement strand
ATCTGATGCAGCAAACTTTGTCTGCTGGAAGAAGAACAACGAGATAGTAAGCTACGACAGCACATACAGCTTCTGGACTTGGGCAGATGTAACAGATGCAGTTGAAGTAACAGAGGGCGAGAAGTCCGATGTACCTGCAGTAGTTCTCTTTGAGAATGCCGGTGCATACATGCTCGAGCTTGTAAACTTCGAGGGTAAGACAATCATCGAAAAGGGAATCCTCTTCGGAGGAAACCTCACAGTTTCAAGCTGTGAAGAAAAGGCAGTAGCGCTTGAGGACACAAAGCAGTTTACAGCTTCTCCCAAAAATGCAACAACAGCACGCGCATACGTCATTTACCGCGACGGTGCAACAATCAGAGTTGCATACTCAAAGTAATACGCCAAAACCCAAAAGACCTACGGATTTTCCGTAGGTCTTTTTGCTATAAAATGCACCTTTTTCAAGGATTTTTAAGAAAAAAGCGGGATGTCTACGTTCAGAATATTCAAAGGAATGAGGCTTGCGCACGTCTGACCGGGTTGTATCTGTGAATATGGAAAATAAAATTATTCGGGATAATAAAATTTCACTATTTTATGGCGGAGTGTGCGGGTTTTTCGCTTTAGTACACGCGGAATATGATAAAAAAATCCTATTTTTTAATAAAATATTGCAAGAAAAATACAAGTAAACTGTGTAAAATTAAAAAAGAAGTTACTCGGAAGTTTTTCTTAATATAGGGCAGTGAGTCCATGGGCGATGGGATTAAACAACAGCTTAAATGAGGCAAAAAGGTATATTTCGGTGAGAAAATCTACAATGATGTGAGAAAAAACTGCACTTTTTTCCGAGAATGTAGACAATAAAAAGTTGGGAAGTTATAATGAAACTATATCAGTGAAAATGTATTCACAAAGTATATTTACCGTACAACGGTTTATATAAAAATGTATTATTTATTCAATAAGGAGGAGTAAGTAATGAAGAAAATTTTAAGCATCATTCTCGCATTTGCTATGGTATTATCCATATTTCCTGCAAGCATTGCTTTTGCTGCAGATGGCGACATAACCTATGACTTTGTGGCATCAATGAATGCGGCAAAGGCGGCAGGCAAGGACATTTCAAAGAACTTTACCAATGACCCGTCGCTTAACGACTATATGCCCGCAGGAATCACCGCAAACGGAACTCTCGGCGGCGCATTTGCAGGAAACGAGATAGGCGCATTCCGTTGGCAGGATGAAATCGGTCTTCGTATCGAAAACCATTACTCCGAAGCAGACGAATCGAACTGGACACGCGACAGAATCGCGTTTGACATTACGATTACGGAAGCACAGGCAGGTTGGTACCGACCGAATATCCTCTTTGAAAACGGAAACTACAATGCCGCTATTCAGTTCTCCGTATATATGATTTCGGGAGAAAAGGTAATATACCTCGGCGAGCATTCCAAGGCATTGAACGGACGTGATTTAAACCCGATAAACCTTCCGGCAGGAACACATACACTTCTTCTTGTAGCTCATGCGGACGGAACAAGATACGTTTCTTCTTACATTGAAAAAATCACGCTCAAGAAGCTTGATTCCGCTCCGACAGTTTCGGGATTTGACATAACAATTCCGACAGACCTTAAGCCAGGCGGAGACGCAAAAACATTTTCAGCAGGTGCGGTCACGCTCTCTGACGGCGGAAGCTATACATTCGCAACATATGCTACCACTAACACAACAACTGCACCCACTTATCTCGTTTTTGACACAACAACCACGGACAACTACGTAAAGGTTGTATCGTCTGAAACAAGCGTTGCAACGGTCACAAGAGTTGATGCTGACACATGGACAATCGCTCCTGTCGGCGCAGGAACAACAACAGTTACGGCTACGCCCGTCATCAACGGCGTTGAAATGACTGCTCTTGCTGTTGAAGAAACCATTACCATTGCAGGCGGAAACATAGTTTACGACTTTGTGGCATCAATGAATGCGGCAAAGGCGGCAGGCAAGGACATTTCAAAGAACTTTACCAATGACCCGTCGCTTAACGACTATATGCCCGCAGGAATCACCGCAAACGGAACTCTCGGCGGCGCATTTGCAG
>JAZQSI010000152.1:0-3676 GCA_045629985.1 Eubacteriales bacterium | reverse complement strand
GATTTTCTCGACAAGGTCGCAGAGCGCGAAGGGCTTACACGTGCACAGTATATGGAGCGCGAAGCGTCTTCGCAGGAAGTAAAAGAAACGGAAAACCCAAATCTGATGAACGGAAGAGAAAGAGCTGCGGCACAGATCAGGAGAATCACAGATTCTCTCGGAATGACAGGTCCGTGGTCAGAGCTTTTCAAAACATACCCGACACTCTCGAGGAGTGAGGCATACGGCACGCTTTCCGAAAGCGTGGCAGGCGGCATGACGCCGATTGAAGCGTATCAGGAAAAGCTCATTGCAGAAAAGGACAACCTTCTCCGCATGGCAAGGGAAAACGGCGTATCAGCAAGAAAGAGCGTCGGTTCTCTCGGCGGAGACGGTGGCCATACTCACCATGACGAATTTTTGGAGGGTTTTTCAATGTATGATTAAAAAAAGAAAGGAAAATTAAAAAATGTCAGCAATCAATTTACACACAAAATACGCAAAGGAAATCCAGAGCAAATTTACCGTTGAAAGTCTTATCAACGGACATCTTTCAAATGAGTACTCTTTCTCGGGAGTAAAGACGGTAAGAATCTCTACCCCGATTACAGTACCCATGACAGACTACACACGCCGCGGCTCAAACCGCTACGGCACACCGACTGAGATGGAGGACGTTGTCCAGGAGCTCACACTCTCCCAGGACAAGAGCTTTACTCTCACAATCGACAAGGGCAACAACCTTGACCAGAACGGCGTAAAGGAAGCAGGCAAGATGCTTGCTCTCCAGATCAGCGAAAAGGCGATTCCGCTTATGGATAAGTACAGCTTTGAGAGACTTGCACATCTCGCAGGTAAGATTAACGCAGAATCAGGCGCACTCACAAAGAGCACCGTCTGTGAGCGTATCACAAAGGGTACTACCTATATGGACGACTGCGAAGTTCCGGCATTCGGCAGAGTTCTCTTTGTTCCGAGCGATACATATGCAAAGCTTCGTCTCTCCGAGGAGTTCAAGAGCTGTGACGCGCTTATGGAAAAGTCACTCGCAAGAGGCCAGGTCGGTACATACGACGGTATGAAGGTAATCAAGGTTCCGCGCTCACGTTGGCCGGAGAACGTAAACTTCATGATCGTCCACAAGCGTGCCGCTTGCGCACCTGTCAAGCTCAACGACACGAAGTTCCACAAGGATCCCCCGGGTATCTCCGGTGCGCTTCTTGAGGGAAGACAGTACTACGACCTCTTCGTCTTCGGTGCGAAGTGCGACGGCGTTTATGTCGATGTAAACACGGCAAGCGGTGCTGCAGTTGTCTGTGCTGAACCGTCAATTTCCGCTGCCGGTGCAATCACCTCGGCAACAGCGGGCGTATCCTTTAAGTACACAACAGACGGCTCTGACCCGAGATATTCAGCATCTGCACAGATTGGTTCTGTTTCCGATGTAACGGAAGCAGGTACGGTCGTTCGTGCGTATGCTTACAAAAACGGAGCATTTCCGTCAGCGGTTACAACCGTTACACTTTAATTTTGCAAGGGCGGGGACAGCTTCGGCTGTCCCCGTTTTTTGAAAGGAGATTTTATAAAAAAATGAAAGCATATGATATATACAAAAAGACTCTCGCCCTGATGTTTGAGCGCGAGGGAGAGGACAAAGCTTTTCGGGATAATTTTCCTGCACTCCTCACATCCGTCGCGGCAGAATGCCTGCCTTATGAGAACTCAATAAGAAAGGCAGACGGCAGGGTGGAGATGGATAGCGTTCCCGCAATTTCCGATATGGAGCAGGAGCTTACCATGTCGGATGAGCTTTGCATGGTTGCGATGCCGTACGGTGTTGCATCGTATTTCTGTCAGGACGACGGCGAGACACAGAAGGCGCAGATGTACCGCGACCGTTTTCTCATTGCGCTTCAAAATTCAAAGAAGTGCTTTTTTGAAGATGTCACGGATGTTTACGGAGGTGAGAACATATGACAGAGAATTTTATAAGCGAGACTTTTATCTCACTCATCACACCCGATTTATATCTCGTGATCGCCGCAGTTTACGGCATCTGCTCGGCACTCAAAGCGGCGAAGTTTTTTGATGACAGATTCATACCGCTTGCGGCAATAGGTCTCGGCATTTTGTTCGAGGTGCTTTGTTTTGCCGCAGTCGGCGGAAGTGTCATTGAGTTTGTCCTTCGCGGAGTGGTTTCCGGTATGGCTTCGGTCTATATTGCAAACATTATAAAACAGCTTGGAAGAGGTGGAGAAGATGACATCTAAAGCATACAAGGGCGGCAGAATTTATACAGTTCCTCTCGGTGACATAGAATACATAGGTTATTTTGGAGCAGACAAGGAAAACGAGGAGATAAAGAGCGCAAAGAAGAGAATCACATTGCTCCGCGGCCGTTCACCGGACTTTCTTATGAATGCCGAACTCTTTGACTTCATAACTCGCCGTGCCGCGAGCGATGTCGTTGCGGCAGGGAAGACCGTGCGCCTCACGGAGGGCTACGGCTTCGCTTTCCCCGAGAACAAGACAGCGGTGTTTTCGTATAAGAACAACGTAAACGCGCCTGACTACGTCGGTGCATACCCCACGCTTGTCCGAAACGGAAAAGAGGAAGTGCAGAACCCTGCCGGAATAACGGGCAGGCGCGGTCGCACCGCTCTCGGTCTTTCGGATGGGGAGCTTTACATCGCGCTTATTCCGGATAAGACGGGAACAACGCTTTCCGAGCTTCGGAAAAGATTTATCGCGCTCGGTGTCAAAAACGCGATAAACCTTGACGGTGGCGGCAGCACGCAGTTCTATGCGCCCGACGGTAACTTCTTCTCAGGCCGCCGTGTCCGCGGCTTTATCGGCATATGGGTGAGCGGCGGCGACCGTCGGCGCGTAAACGTCAGAACAAGCCTCAACGTCCGTAGTGGACCGGGAATTTTCCACAAGCGCATAGGTAGGATGTATAACGGAGATATCGTCCGCGTGGAAGAGGAGCGTGGCGCGTGGTGCCGCGTGGCAAACGGCTGGGTACATTCGGGCTACCTCTCGAAAATCAAGTGAGGGGTGAGAAGATGGAATATGTAACTTGCGATGCATGCGAGAGCATGCGCGGGAAGATAAACGATCGCCTTAATCGTGGAGATGTGCGGTTTGAGAGGCTTGAAACGAAGCTTGATACGCTGATTGTGACAAACCGCCTCATCGCAGGCTCGATAATCGGCGGCGTAGTCACGATAATCGTGACATTGCTCCTCCGCGGAATATAGAAAGTGAAAAAGGCTTTGGGAAGCAAAATTTACCGTCTGAAGCGGCGTCTTCGTCGAAGCCTTTTGTACTAAAATTTTCAAAAAGAAAGGAAATAAAAAATGTCAACAGATAACATACAATTAACTTCAGAAAATCAGTCTCTGCTCAAAAAAGTAATGAAACAAATGGATCCTTTTCTTGCAGGCTTTTACGGTGCTGACAAGGACGAGAATAAAAGCATCATGATAAAAAGTGAAGACCAGCACAAAAATACATCAATGCCGATAGGCGGTGACATAAAAACCGAAGAAGATATGAATCTTTTTATGTCGGGAATGCGTAGCGAGGCTCAAAAGAATGCAGACCGACAGGCTTCGGCAAGAGCACGGTACTCGGCACGACCTGAAGTAAGGCAGGGACTGATTGACTATAATGAGACACAGCTTAAAGAAAAAGG
>JAZQSI010000151.1:0-26900 GCA_045629985.1 Eubacteriales bacterium | reverse complement strand
AGCAAAACTATGATATTTGAGACATAGTCTTCTCTGACATCAAATTCTTTTGCAATTATTTCTGAATACGACATAAACTAAAACCTCTTTTACGAAAGAATCCAATTCATAAAAAATGCGTTGGCAATACCAATCAAGATTCCGAACGCTACCTGAATCGGCGTATGCCCAACAAATTCCTTAAGTTTTGTTTCAGGAAGCTTTTTCGAAGATAGAAGGTTGAACGCTTCTATAATCTCATTAATAACAGCCGCTTGTTTTCCTGTTTCCCGACGAACTCCCGTTGCGTCATGGCAAACGATAATTGCCAGGATAAACGTCACACCAAATTCAAAGCTCTGCACACCGCAGGCAAGCGCCGAAATCGTCGCGAGAGACGAAACCATTGCCGAATGTCCGCTCGGCATACCGCCGTCGCCAAAAAGACGGGCGATTTCGAATTTTTTATAAATAATTGTGTGTATAACTAATTTTGCAATCTGGGCAATAAGCCACGAAGCAAGACCGGTAATCAAAAAACGGTTATATATAATGCCTAAAAATTCCTGCATTTTATACTCCTCCAGACAATAAAATACCTTTATATTTTACTATATTTTTCCGTTTTTTTCAAGACTCTTTACACAATTCTCTTTCCACGCATTTTTCTACATTTATCGCACTCTCTTTTGTGTATGATTAACAGTATAAAACAAAAGAAAGGATACATAAAATGAACATTACTTCAAAACGCAGCGGCGGAGAGCTCACGATTTCCCTCTTCGGCGAGCTTGACCACCATTCCGCAAGATGCGCAATACCTGAAATTTCAAGAATAATAGACATAGAGCTTCCAATAAAGCTTATTCTCGATTTCTCAGGAATCAGTTTTATGGACAGCTCAGGAATCGCAATTGTAATCGGCTCATACAAAAAAGCAACTACACTCGGAGCAACCTTCGCGGTCTTAAATGTTCCGGGTCAGGCATATAAAGTTTTTTCTGCCGCAGGTATATGCAAGATGATAAGCATTACTTCAGTTGATGCTTCACTTGCAAAGATTTAGGAGGTTAATATGAACATCATCAACGAAGTAACAATCACTTTCCCAAGCAAATCCACAAACGAAGGATATGCCCGAGCTGCAGTTTCTGCATTTGCGGCGCAGCTCGACCCGACCCTCGAAGAAATAGGAGATATAAAAACAGCCGTAAGCGAAGGAGTCACAAATTGCATTGTACACGCATATCCGGATTCCGTTGGAAAAATCTACATACGTCTCCGTATTTTTGAAGGCAATATACTCGAAATCGTTATCCGTGACCGCGGTCTCGGCATTCCGGATATTGATGCCGCAAAGACACCGATGTTTACGACAGGAGGCGCTGACCGTTCCGGAATGGGCTTCACAATAATGGAAAGCTTCACCGATTCAATGAAAGTCCGCTCGAAACCCAACAAAGGAACTACCGTTACGATGCGCAAGAGAATTTCAATGCGCACCGGAGGCAGAAATCTGTGACAGATAACGAGAAGCTGATACTCGCAGCAAAAAATGGTGATGAGGAAGCGCTTGAAAAACTGATATGCGACAATTCACCTCTTATATGGAGCATCGTCAAGCGTTATCTCGGGCGAGGCACCGAGGCCGAAGACTTATACCAACTCGGATGTCTCGGGCTTTTAAAAGCAATACGCGGCTTTGACGAAACACTAGGCAACTGTTTTTCTACCTATGCTGTTCCAAAGATTTCAGGAGAAATACGGCGTTTTTTACGTGATGACGGTTCCATAAAAGTAAGTCGCACGATTAAAGAGCGCGCTTTCAAAATACGCAGCACTGCAGACGAGCTTCAAAAAAAGCTCAACCGAGACCCTACGATATCCGAAATTTCCGAAAGCACCGGATTTACCATTGAAGAAATAGCACAAGCGGAAACTGCAACTGCGTGGACAGATTCTCTAAACCGCGAAATTAACGAAGACGGTCAGACCCTCGGCGACACCTTAGGTAATCAAGGCATTGAAGATAGCGCACTTGACTATATTTCCCTTTCGGACGCAATTGATAAGCTCTCTGAACGAGAAAAAAACGTCATAAATCTCCGGTTCTACAAAGGGCTGACCCAAAGCCAAACGGCGAAGGTGATGCAGATTTCACAAGTTCAGGTTTCGCGAATTGAGCGTTCTGCCATCGCGCACCTGCGGGAAAATTTTTGACCGCAATTTTCGGCAAAAAGCGTTTTTTCTTGACAAAACTCTCCATCATATGTTAACATATTATTAATATTGATAGAGGCGCGTTGATTATAAGTAGCTGTCCCTCGTTCAGGAATTGCCGGACAGTGAAAGGAATCTACGCCGAAATGAAACTTTTCTGCCTGAGGAAAGGTTTTGTTGGGTCGGTGCAAAATATGCCCCGGACTGTCACGCTATGTGGAGAGCTATCTTATTTCTTCTGAAGTTATGAGGTTATGAGATGCATCTGCATATCATAGCCTCTAATTTTTTAGGAGGGTGAAGTATGATTCACTTAAGAAAAACACGCGCATTCGTTACTTGCGCACTCATCATCATGCTTCTCTGTTCTGTCTTCCCCATGGCCTTTGCCGCTGAGGTTGATCTCACAGAGAACGAAAACGCAGTTGCCTTCATGGATAACGCAGGCGAATTTGATGCTTCCGTTATGACCGAAGAAGAAATCGAGGACTACACAACTGCTGCCACCACTTTCATTGATAGCTATTCCGACAACGTCGGTGCTATCGAAAGTGAAGCATTCACTGCAGACCTCAACAAGGCTGTATCGGCAAAGAGAAATGAAATCCCATCATATTCTACAATCTGGTCACTTCTTCCGCCGATTATCGCAATCGTGCTTGCTCTTATCACAAAAGAGGTTTATTCTTCCCTCTTTATAGGTATTGCTGCGGGTGCATTTATGTACGCGAACTTCAACTTCTCAGGTGCAATTGATCACCTCTTTGTTGACGGTTTCATCACTTCCATTGCAGACTCATACAACATAGGTATACTCATTTTCCTTGTTGTTCTCGGTGCAATCGTTGCTCTCATGAACAAGTCAGGCGGTTCAGCAGCTTTCGGACGTTGGGCATCAACACACATCAAATCAAAGGTTGGTGCACAGCTCGCTACAATCCTCCTCGGTGTTCTCATTTTTGTTGATGACTACTTTAACTGCCTCACAGTTGGTTCAGTTATGCGTCCGGCTTGTGACAAAGCGAAAATTTCACGTTCAAAGCTTGCTTACATTATCGACTCTACAGCGGCTCCGATTTGTATCATCGCTCCGATTTCATCCTGGGCAGCAGCTGTCGCAGGCTTTGTTTCCGAGGACCAGATAAGCGGTCTTGACCTCTTCATCCGTGCTATTCCCTATAACTTCTACGCAATTCTCACAATCATCATGATGGTTATTATCGTTCTCCTTAAGTTCGATTTCGGCCCGATGAAGAAGCACGAGAAGAACGCAGAAAACGGCGATCTCTTCTCCTCAACACAGAAAGAAATGATTGAACAGCTTGAAGAAAGCGGTGCAAACAAAAAAGGCAGCGTATGGGATCTCATCGCTCCGGTTGTTGTCCTCGTTGCAGGTTGTGTTGTTGGTCTTATCTATTCTGGCGGCTTCTTCAATGGCGAGACTTTCATCAATTCTTTCTCCAACGCAGATGCATCAGTAGGTCTTGTATTTGGCTCATTTGCAGGCCTTATCTTCTCAATCATCTACTTCCTCTGCAGACGCGTTCTCAGCTTTAAGGATTGTATGGAAGCTATTCCGGAAGGTTTCAAGGCTATGGTCCCTGCAATCATGATTCTCTGCTGCGCTTGGACTCTTAAAACTATGACAGACAGCCTTGGCGCAAAAATCTTCATTGCTGAATTCGTTCGCACAAGCGCTTCTTCGTTCCTTACAATTCTCCCGGCAATCGTATTCCTTATTGCTGTTGGCCTCTCATTTGCAACAGGCACATCCTGGGGTACTTTCGGCATTCTCATTCCGATCGTTCTCGCAATCTTCGGTGGTTCAATCAGCAACGAAATCTGCGTCATCGCAATTTCAGCTTGCATGGCAGGTGCTGTTTGCGGTGACCACTGCTCACCGATTTCAGATACAACAATCATGTCCTCTGCAGGTGCACAGTGTGACCATATCAACCACGTTTCAACTCAGCTTCCCTACGCACTCACAGTTGCGGCAGTTTCGTTCATTTCCTACATCATTGCAGGATTTGTACAGAACGCTTGGATTGCTCTTCCGATTGCCGTCGTTCTCATGCTTGGAACACTCTTCATCATCAAGGCAATCACAGCAAAGAAAGCTTAAAAAGCAATAAAAAAACAGGTGGCATATGCCACCTGTTTTTTTATTAATTTTTTTAGAAAAGACCTGTGATTTTTCCGTCTTCTGTTACGTCGATACGCTCTGCGGCAGGAACTTTCGGAAGTCCCGGCATCGTCATTATATCACCCGTGAGAACCACTATAAATCCTGCGCCGGCAGAAACCTTTACGTTTTTAATTGTTACCGTAAAGTTATCCGGAGCACCGAGTTTTTTCGGATCATCAGAGAAGCTGTACTGCGTTTTTGCAACGCATATCGGAAGCTTTCCAAATCCGAGAGTTTCAAGCTCTTCAATTTGCTTCTTTACATTCGGAAGAACGTTTATTCCGTTTCCTCCATAAATTTTCTTGACGACAGCTTCAATCTTTTCTTCAATCGGGCAATCGAGCTCATAGCTAAACGTGAAGTCACCCTTTTCCTCCTCGCAAAGGCGGACAACCTCGCGCGCGAGATTTTCTCCACCGCGTCCACCATCTGCCCATACAGTTGAGAGAATGGTATTTACTCCAAGTTCACGGCATTTTGCGATAATGAACTCAATTTCCTTATCAGTATCCGCCGGGAAACGGTTTACTGCAACAACACACGGAAGCTTATATACGTTTTTGATATTTGAAACGTGGCGAAGAAGGTTTGGTATTCCCTTTTCAAGAGCATTCAAATCCTCTTTTCCAAGCTCGTCTTTTGCAAGACCTCCGTGCATCTTAAGCGCACGCACCGTTGCAACAACTACTACCGCTGAAGGTATGAGGCCGGCTACGCGGCACTTGATATCAAGAAACTTCTCCGCACCAAGGTCAGCACCAAAACCTGCCTCTGTGATGGTATAATCACCCATCTTAAGTGCAAGTCGCGTTGCCATAACCGAGTTGCATCCGTGAGCAATGTTTGCAAACGGACCGCCGTGAACAAAAGCAGGAGTTCCCTCAAGTGTCTGAACGAGATTCGGCTTCAGTGCATCTTTAAGAAGCGCAGTCATTGCACCTGCGGCATTGAGCTCACCACAGGTAACGGGTTCTCCGTCATAATTATAACCGACGATTATTCTCGAAAGACGTGCTTTGAGGTCAGAAATAGAGCTTGCAAGACACAAAACAGCCATGATTTCACTTGCTACCGTGATGTCAAATCCATCCTCGCGTGTAACGCCATTTTTCTTGCCGCCAAGGCCGCAAGCAATGTTACGAAGCACGCGGTCATTCATATCAACACAACGCTTCCAGGTAATTCTGTTTGTGTCAATCCTGAGAGCATTGCCCTGATGAATATGGTTATCAAGCATTGCCGCAAGAAGGTTGTTTGCCGCGCCGATTGCATGGAAGTCGCCCGTGAAGTGGAGGTTTATATCTTCCATCGGGACAACCTGCGCATAACCGCCGCCTGCCGCACCGCCTTTGAGACCAAAAACTGGACCGAGAGATGGCTCACGAAGAGCAACCGTAACATCTTTGCCGATTCTTGCAAGACCATCAGCAAGACCGATTGTGGTTGTAGTCTTTCCTTCGCCTGCAGGCGTAGGAGTAATCGCTGTTACAAGAACAAGCTTTCCGTCTTCCCTTTTGCTTTCCGAAAGAAGAGACAAATCAATCTTTGCCTTATATTTGCCATACTGCTCGATATATTTATCGTCGATGTGCGCTTTTTTTGCGATTTCTCCTATCGGGCGCATCTCACAGCTCTGCGCGATCTCGATATCGCTTTTGTAACCCATTTAAAACGCCTCCAAACTATTATTTGAAGTATTTAACAGCTGACTCGAACATACGGATATCATAATTTCCGATAACGTTCTTATAAAGACCGTTGCCGACACGTTCGCTGTGACCCATCTTACCGAAGACTCTGCCGTCAGGTGATGTAATACCCTCGATTGCATACATAGAATCGTTCGGATTGAATGCAACATCACTTGTAGCATTGCCGTCAAGATCAACATACTGTGTCGCAATCTGACCATTCTTTGCAAGCTCCAAAATAAGCTTTTCATCAGCAAGGAATCTTCCCTCACCGTGTGAAATCGGAACATTATAGATATCGCCAACGTTTGTAAGTGCAAGCCACGGAGACTTATTTGATGCAACGCGAGTGCGTACAATCTTTGACTGGTGGCGAGCGATTGTATTGAATGTAAGAGTTGGAGAGTTTTCATCCGTGTCGATAATCTTACCGTACGGAACAAGACCGAGCTTTATAAGCGCCTGGAAGCCGTTACAGATACCGCACATAAGACCGTCACGCTTCTCAAGAAGCTCTGTGACACCTTCTTTGATAGCTTCGTTTCTGAAGAATGCAGTAATGAACTTACCACTTCCGTCAGGCTCATCACCGCCGGAGAAACCACCGGGGATGAATACCATCTGTGCATCACGGAGCTTTGTTGCAAATTCCTCAACGCTTGCACGGATAGCATCGGATGTGAGGTTCTTTATAACGATAATTTCAGGTTCTGCGCCTGCATCGCGCATTGCCTTTGCAGAATCGTACTCGCAGTTTGTTCCCGGAAATGCAGGAATGAGAACCTTAGGCTTTGCGCAAGAAACTGCAGGAGCAACACGTTTGTCAGCTGTAAAGTCAAAATTCTTGACAGTTGTTTTTCTGTCTTCGATATTGCAGCTATAAACGCTCTCAAGCTTATCCTCGTAAATTCCGAGAAGCTCGTCGTATGCGATGTTCTCAGCGCCGCATACAAAGCTCTTTTTATCCGTAACAGTACCGATGTATTTTGCTCCTTCTACATCCTCTGTTACTTCAAGAACGAATGAAGCATAGCTGTAACCGAAGAGCTCATCAAGTGAGAGCTTTTCGTTAAAGTCAAATCCGAAGCCGTTACCGAAAGACATCTTCATTACAGCTTCTGCGATACCGCCGATACCCGGAGTATAGCAAGCAAGAACCTTGCCCGAGCGCATAAGCTTTGTTACCTTGTTAAACAAAGCGATAAGCGAATCTGTCTTCGGGAGACCATTTTCATCAAACTCTGCTGAAAGAAGAACAACTCGGCTGCCACTCTTCTTAAATTCAGGAGAAATAACCTCATCCACCTTACCGCAAGTAACAGCAAATGAAACGAGTGTCGGCGGGACGTCGAGATCCTCGAAAGTACCGCTCATAGAGTCCTTACCGCCGATTGAGCCAATCTTGAGCTCTTTCTGTGCCTTGAATGCACCAAGAAGCGCTGCAAACGGCTTGCCCCAACGCTTCGGCTCACGACCTACACGTTCAAAGTATTCCTGGAATGTGAGATAAACTTCGTTAAAGTCAGCACCTGTTGCAATAAGCTTGCATACAGACTCGACAACTGCCATATATGCGCCGTGATACGGGCTCTTTTCCATAAGGAACGGGTTATAACCCCATGACATAAACGAGCAGGTGTCAGTGTGCTTCTTTTCAACGGAAATCTTCTGAACCATAGCCTGAATCGGAGTGAGCTGATTCTTACCGCCAAACGGCATAAGAACTGTTCCTGCGCCGATTGTAGAGTCAAAACGCTCCGAAAGACCGCGCTTTGAGCAGATGTTAAGGTCATCTGCCATCTTCTTATAATTTTCAACAAAGGTACCGCTTACTTTATTTTCAAAAGCTTCGGGTTTTGCTGTTTCAACGTTGATATGCTTTTCAGCACCGTTTGAATTGAGGAACTCACGGCTGATGTCAACAATCTTGTTGCCGTTCCAGTTCATAACAAGTCGCGGTGATTCTGTAACAACCGCAACAGGACAAGCCTGGAGATTTTCCGAAGCTGCAAGTTCGAGGAAGCGTTCCTTATCTTTTGCCTCAACTACGCAAGCCATACGCTCCTGAGACTCACTTATAGCAAGCTCTGTGCCGTCAAGACCGTCGTATTTTTTCGGAACTGCATCGAGGTTAATCTCTAAACCGTCTGCAAGCTCGCCGATAGCAACGGAAACACCGCCTGCACCAAAGTCGTTACAACGCTTGATGAGCTTACTTGCTTCAGGATTTCTGAAGAGGCGCTGAAGCTTTCTCTCTTCAGGAGCATTACCCTTCTGAACTTCTGCACCGCAAGTCTCAAGAGACTCTGCAGTATGTGACTTTGAAGAACCGGTTGCACCACCGCATCCGTCGCGACCTGTGCTACCGCCGAGGAGAATTACTATATCCCCTGCCTCCGGTCTTTCGCGTCTTACGTTCTCCTGCGGAGCCGCCGCAATAACAGCACCTATTTCCATACGCTTTGCGGCATAGCCTTCGTGGAAGATTTCATCAACGATACCTGTTGCAAGACCAATCTGGTTACCGTATGAAGAATAACCTGCCGCCGCAGTTGTAACAATCTTTCTCTGCGGAAGCTTGCCCTTTATTGTCTCGGAAACGGGCTTTAACGGGTTTGCAGCACCTGTAACGCGCATTGCGCCGTAAACGTACGAACGACCTGAAAGCGGGTCACGGATAGCACCGCCGATACAGGTTGCCGCACCGCCGAACGGCTCGATTTCCGTCGGGTGGTTGTGTGTTTCGTTCTTAAAGAGGAGAAGCCACGGCTCTGCTTTACCGTCAACCTCTACGTCAATCTTGACTGTGCAAGCATTGATTTCTTCAGATTCATCAAGCTTTGAAAGCTCGCCGTTTGCACGGAGATACTTTACTGCAACCGTTGCAAGGTCCATAAGGCAAATCGGCTTTGTTCTGCCGAGTTCCTTGCGGACTGCAAGATATTCGTTGTATGTCTCTTCAAGGAGTTTATCCTCAAAAGATACATTATCAATCGTTGTAAGGAATGTTGTGTGTCTGCAGTGGTCAGACCAATATGTATCAATCATTCTTATTTCAGTGATGGTCGGGTTTCTTCCCTCTTTCTTGAAATAAGCCTGGCAGAATTCAATATCGTCCGCATCCATAGCAAGACCATACTTTGAAACAAAAGCTTCAAGACCGCTTCTGTCAAGGTTGATAAAACCGTCAACAGTTTCGACAGTCGTCGGGATTTCATAATCAGTCTTCAATGTCTCCGGCTTCTTGAGAGTTGCTTCTCTTGCTTCAACCGGGTTAATTACATACTTCTTGATTTCGTCAATCTCCGACTCTGTAAGCGCGCCGGAAAGAACGTAAACCTTTGCCGTACGTACTGTCGGACGGTCAGTCTGCGAAATAATCTGAATACACTGTGCCGCAGAGTCTGCACGCTGGTCAAACTGACCGGGCAAGAACTCAACAGCAAAAACCTTGTCGCCGCTCTCAAGCTTTACGTCGTCAGTAACGATGTCGAGCTGAGGCTCTGAAAAAACGGTCTTCTTTGCATACTCAAAAAGCTCTTCTGTGATATTTTCCGCATCATAGCGGTTAATAACACGGACATTGGTGAGATTCTTTATACCAAGAAGACCTCTTACGTCAGAAAGAAGAGCACGGGCTTCATTCGCAAGCTCTTTTTTCTTTTCTACAAAAACTCTAAAAACCATCGTCTTATCTCTCCTTTGCCGCAAGTGCTTTCTTGCCGATATCGTGTCTGAAATAAGCGTTTTCAAACTTAATCTTTGAAACAAGGTCGTATGAAGCTTTGATTGCATCCGAAAGCGTGTCTGCAATCGCTGTTGCACCAAGAACACGTCCGCCGTTTGTAAGAAGCTTTTCACCCGAAAGCTTTGCTCCCGCTACGTAAACATTATCAGCAATTTCATCGGGAATTGTCATCTCAAAACCTTTTTCGTAGCTTTCAGGGTATCCCTTTGAAGCCATAATTACGCAACAAGCACTCTTTTCGGAGAACTTGACGTCCTCTTCCTTGAGCGTTCCATTTGTAACGGCCTGCATAACTGTGAGCAAATCACTCTCAAGAAGTGGAAGAACAACCTGCGTTTCAGGGTCGCCGAAACGGCAGTTGTACTCGATAACCTTCGGGCCGTCTGCTGTGAGCATGAGCCCGAAATAGAGGCAACCTTTAAAGGTTCTTCCCTCTTTGTTCATTGCATCAATCGTCGGAAGGAAGATTTCCTTCATGCAGACATCTGCAATTTCTTTTGTATAATACGGGTTCGGAGCAACTGTTCCCATACCGCCCGTGTTAAGGCCTGTATCGTTATCTCCTGCACGCTTGTGGTCCATAGAAGAAACCATCGGAACAACGCATTTACCATCTGTAAACGCAAGCACTGAAACCTCAGGACCTGTAAGGAATTCTTCGATAACAATCGTCTCGCCGCTCTTGCCGAACGCCTTGTCTTCCATCATTGATTTGACAGCAGCCATTGCCTCATCACGCGTCATCGCAATGATAACACCCTTACCGAGTGCAAGACCATCGGCCTTTACGACAGTCGGAATCGGAGCTGTCTCAAGGTACTTGGGAGCATCAGGAGCGTTGTCAAACACTTCGTATGTAGCGGTCGGAATATTGTACTTCTTCATAAGGTTTTTAGAGAAAACCTTACTTCCCTCAATAATCGCCGCATTAGCTCTCGGACCGAAGCACGGAATGCCTTTTTCTTCAAGAGCATCTACTGCACCGAGAACGAGCGGATCATCGGGAGCTACAATCGCATAGTCAATCTTATTCTTAATCGCAAAATCGACAATTGCAGGAATGTCCTTTGCGCCGATATCAACGCATGTAGCGTCCTTTGCCATACCGCCGTTTCCGGGAAGCGCAAAGATTTCTTCTACATTCTTATTCTGCTTTATTTTCTTAATGATGGCATGCTCTCTTCCGCCGCCACCGACAACCAAAATCTTCATCAGAAAACCTCCGAAATATTAATGGTGGAAAAGACGCATTCCGGTAAATGCCATTGCAATACCGTGCTTATCGCAGCACTCGATTACAAGGTCATCTCTGATTGAACCGCCCGGCTCTGCAATATAGCTTACGCCACTCATTGCCGCACGATCAATATTATCAGCAAACGGGAAGAAAGCGTCAGAGCCAAGAGCGACACCCTTGATAGAATCAAGATACTCGCGCATCTCCTCAGCTGTGAACGGCTCGGGCTTCTTTGTAAAGAAGCGCTCCCAAACACCGTCTGCCGTGATGTCTTCTTCATTCTTATTGATGTATCCGTCAATCGCGTTGTCACGCTCAGGACGGCCGATTTCATCCTTGAACGGAAGGTTTAAAACCTTCTCGTGCTGACGCAAGAACCATGTATCCGCCTTTGTACCTGCAAGACGTGTGCAGTGGATTCTTGACTGCTGACCTGCACCTACGCCGATAGCCTGTCCGTCAACTGCGTAACATACGGAGTTTGACTGTGTGTACTTAAGAGTAATGAGCGCAACAATGAGGTCACGAAGAGCCTCTTCCGGAATATCTTTATTTGCTGTAACAACGTTTGAGAGAAGCTCGCGGTTGATTTCAAAGTTATTTCTTCCCTGTTCAAAAGTGATACCAAAGACCTGCTTTGTCTCAATCTCTTCCGGAACGTAGTTCGGGTCAATCTTTACGATGTTGTAGTTGCCCTTTCTCTTTGTCTTGAGAATTTCAAGAGCTTCGGGCTCATATCCGGGAGCAATGATACCGTCTGAAACTTCGCGCTTAATCATCTTCGCAGTTGTAACATCGCAAACGTCAGAAAGAGCTACCCAGTCGCCAAACGAGCACATTCTGTCTGTACCTCTTGCTCTTGCATATGCACAAGCAAGCGGAGACTCGTCAAGGCCCTCTACGTCATCTACAAAGCAAGCTTTCTTGAGTTTATCGGAAAGCGGAATGCCTACAGCCGCAGAAGTCGGGCTTACGTGTTTAAACGAAGTTGCAGCCGGAAGGTTAAGAGCCTCTTTGAGCTCACGTACAAGCTGCCATGCATTGAATGCATCAAGAAAGTTTATGTAACCCGGACGACCTGACAAAATTTCTATAGGAAGGTCTGTACCGTTTTCCATAAAGATTTTAGACGGCTTCTGATTCGGGTTACAGCCGTATTTAAGTTCAAACTCCTTCATTGCTCATTCTCCTTAATTATTTTTATTTATCATACGGTTTTCGCAATCGCCCGTCTCAAGGTCTGTATAGCGGACGTAGAGCGAAATCTTGTTTTCTTCATCAAGAGCGTTCCAGAGAGTATTTGTAAACTCGTCGATATCATTCGGGATAGCTACTCTCTCGGGCTCGCCGCAGAACGTCGGGATGGGGTTACCGTCGCAGATGTAAGTATGGATGAAGTGGCCAAGTCCTGCAACTGACGGATACTCATAGTTCATACGGCAGCAAGCAGAACCTTCTGCATCTATGCTCTTGAGTATGCTCATCTCATATGTGAAATCGCCATCTGCGAACGTTGCCATACCGCTGATACGCGGTGTGAAATTCGGAGCATCCGGCTCAAATTCGCGAGTTCTGAGAGCATCACGGAAGTCCATACCGTCTTTAACAAAATTATAAATCGTATCTGTCTGATTTCCATTGGTAACGATGAGCTTGTTCTCAAAGCTTCTGATTGCGGCATAAATAATGAGGCTCGGGTCCTCAACCTTTGAAGAATCAAACGGCTCTGTAAAGACTTCGCCGTTCTTTTCTGTAAAAATACGGTTGCGGCTATTTGCGCTTCTGCCCATAATGAAATATGCGCAAGCTGCCTTTTTGCCGTCAGCAGTCTTTCCGATAACGATACCGCGACCTACGTATGAATTTCCTTTTACCTGCTTTTCAATGCTGTTTATCTCGTAAATATTCATTTCATTTATCCCTTCTTACTTCTGCAAATTTGCACATACTTTTTCTACCGCTTCGGGAAGAATCTTCCATTCAGCAAGACGCATTACGCGCTTCTGCAAGCTCTCGGCCGTATCTTCCTCGCGTATTGCAACCGCCTTCTGCATAATTATCTCGCCACCATCCGGAATCTCGTTTACGAAATGCACCGTAGCACCCGTAACCTTGACTCCGTATGCAAGCGCCGCTTCATGTACTCGGAGGCCGTAAAAACCTTCGCCACAGAAGGACGGAATAAGCGACGGATGGACGTTAATTATCCTCTTCGGGTAATGCGAAGTAAAGCTCTCGTCGAGAATTACCATAAAGCCTGCAAGGACTATGATATCAATTTTTTCTTTTTCAAGGATTCTTATAAGCTCGGCTTCGAAGTTGCCCTTACCGGGGAAATCCTTCTTCCTGACAACCTCTGTTTTTATATTCGCAGAAGCTGCACGCTCAAGAGCATACGCTCCGTCCTTGTTCGAGATTACAAGTTCAATCTTGCCACTCTTAAGAATTCCCTTGCGCTCAGCATCTATAAGAGCCTGAAGGTTTGTTCCTCCACCGGAAACAAGAACTGCTATTTTTGCAGATTTCATAAAATCACCTTTTCGGAAGCTTCAACAATTTCACCAATGAGATATGCATCCTCACCATTTGCCTTGAGAATTTCAAGAGCACGCTCTGCATCTTCCTTCGGAACAACAACGCTCATACCAACACCCATATTGAAGGTGTTGAACATATCGCGCTCTGAAATGTTACCCCTCTTTGCGATAAGGTCGAAAATCGGGAGAATCTTAACCTTTGATTTATCAATCTTAGCACCAAGTCCCTCGGGGATGCTTCTCGGAATGTTCTCATAGAATCCGCCACCCGTGATATGGGAGATACCCTTTACCTTTACTTCTTCAAGAAGAGCAAGGATAGACTTGACGTATATCTTTGTCGGTGTGAGAAGAGTTTCTCCGATTGACTTTCCGCCAAGTTCTGCGCAAGGAGCCTTGATGTCAGCATTTTCTACATCAAAAACCTTACGGACGAGAGAAAAGCCGTTTGAATGTACGCCGCTTGAAGCAAGAGCGATAACAACATCGCCCGCTTTCATAGTCTTATTATCAATTATCTTTGATTTATCGACTACACCTGTGCAATAGCCTGCAAGGTCATATTCGTCAACCGGATAGAAGCCCGGCATCTCTGCAGTTTCGCCACCGATAAGAGCTGCACCTGACTGGACACAGCCTTCGCAAACACCCTTTACAATGTCTGCGATTCTTTCCGGAATGTTCTTACCGCAAGCGATATAGTCAAGGAAGAACAGCGGCTTTGCACCTGCACAGATGATATCGTTTACACACATCGCAACACAGTCAATACCGACAGTATCGTGCTTGTCCATAAGGAACGCAAGCTTGAGTTTTGTTCCTACACCGTCAGTACCGCTGACGAGTACCGGACGTGTCATACCCGTAACGTCAAGTTCAAAAAGGCCGCCAAAGCCGCCGACATCGGAGCAAACTCCGCTCGTCATAGTCTTTGCAATGTGCTGCTTCATAAGCTCTACTGCGCGGTAACCTGCAGTAATATCAACACCTGCTGCTGCGTAGCTGTCTGATTTTGATTGCATATTCATAATTCTTATTCCTTTCCGTTCCAACAATATGTGCAGAGCTTACACCTGTCAAGCCCTATTGATTCGATAACTCCCTCAAGTGTCTGGAATTCGAGCGAAGCGAGGTGAAGCTCTTCACAAATCTTCTCGCGGAGTTTCTTTCCGCGTTCAGTAGAAGCGTCACTATACTCCTCAATATAGTCAAGACCTGCCTCACCTTCAAGCTCTACAATCTTCCTGCGCGCAATAAGCTCCATATCGCTTGTTGCACGTGAGAAGTTAAGATACTTACAACTGTACATAATCGGAGGACAAGCAGAGCGCATATGAACTGCCTTTGCCCCGTTATCATAGAGAAATTCAACAGTTTCACGAAGCTGAGTTCCTCGCACTATCGAATCGTCAACAAAGAGAAGGCTTTTATCTTTTATAAGGTCGTGAACAGGTATCTGCTTCATTTTTGCAACCTTATTGCGCTCCTTCTGAGCCGCAGGAATAAAACTTCGTGCCCATGTCGGAGTATATTTGATAAATGCTCTTGCATACGGTATTCCTGATTCACCGGCATAGCCTATTGCGTGTGGAGTTCCAGAATCAGGCACACCGCCGACATAGTCAATGTCAGAAAGATTATCTGCCTTCTTATCATTTCTCGCCATGATCTGACCATTGCGATAACGCATCGTTTCTACGTTTATACCTTCGTAGGTAGAAGTCGGAAAACCGTAGTAGCTCCAGAGAAACGCACACATACGCATCTTCTCTCCGGGAGCTGCAAGCTGCTTTACTCCCGAAAGCGTAATCTCCACGATCTCACCCGGACCAAGCTCACGCTCCGTTTCGTAATCAAGCTTCGTATAAGCAAATTCCTCAAAAGAAACGCAATATCCTTCTTCTCCCTTACCAACCATAACAGGAAGCCTTCCAAGTTTATCACGTGCCGCAATTATTGCTCCATCGTCTTTCAGAATGAGAATGGACGCAGTACCTTCAATAAGCTCCTGAACAAATTTAATTCCCTCAACAAAATTGTTTTTCTGACTTATGAGCGCCGCAACAAGCTCTGTTGAGTTTACTCCTCCTCCCGTCATGGCATCAAAGTGACCGCCGTCTGCCGAAAGGTAATGGTCAATAAGCTCTTTTGCGTTATTAATCACGCCGATTATACAGATTGCGTATGTTCCGAGATGCGAGCGGATAAGAAGCGGCTGAGGGTCATAATCACTTATACATCCAATAGCCGAGGTTCCCTGCATTTCATCGAAAACATGCTCAAACTTCGTGCGGAACGGCGAATTTTGTATGTTATGTATTTCACGCTGAAGACCAACGTCTCTGTCATACGCCGCAATACCTGCACGGCGTGTACCAAGGTGAGAGTGGTAGTCGGTTCCGAAGAAAACATCGCTAAGAGCATCGTGGCGACATACTGCGCCGAAAAAGCCTCCCATGTGTGCCTCCCTATTATTCGCCGAGAATTCTCTTCATCATTTCCTGATATGCATCCTCAACATTTCCGAGGTCGCGGCGGAAACGGTCCTTATCGAGTTTTTCATGAGTTGTGCTGTCCCAGAAACGGCATGTATCAGGAGAAATCTCGTCTGCGAGAACGATGCTTCCGTCTGCAACTTTACCAAACTCAAGCTTGAAGTCAACAAGGTCAACATTGAGCTTCTTGAAGAAAGCTTTCATAACTTCGTTGACTTTGAATGCCATATTCTTAATTGTTTCAATTTCTGTCTTCGTAGCAACGCCAAGAGCGAGAGCGTGGTACTCGTTGATGAGCGGATCGCCGAGGTCGTCATTCTTGTATGAGAACTCGATTGTCGGCTCTGCAAAAACGATGCCCTCTTCTACGCCATAACGTTTTGCAAATGAACCTGCTGAAATATTTCTGATGATAACTTCGAGCGGAACGATTGAAACTTTCTTAACAAGAGTTTCACGTTCAGAAAGCTCCTCGACAAAATGAGTCGGAACACCTTCCTTTTCAAGAAGCTGCATCATAAAGTTTGTAACTCTGTTGTTAATGGCACCCTTACCTGAAATTGTGCCCTTCTTAAGACCGTTGAATGCAGTTGCATCGTCCTTGTAATCAACAAGAAGAACCTCTGCATTGTCAGTCGCGTAAACTCTTTTTGCCTTTCCTTCGTAAAGCATCTCTTTCTTTTCCATTTTCATATATCCTCCTTAAATTATTTACTGATTAAGTTCTGCTGCGATTTTTGCATCTTTTTCAAGAACAGCCGCAGCGTCGTTCTTTCTCTTCGCATCAAGCTTCTCGGCAAGCTCCTTATCCTCAACCGCGATAATCTGTGCAGCCAGAAGCGCCGCGTTTGCGCCGCCGTTTATGGCAACGGTAGCAACAGGGATACCTGACGGCATCTGAACAGTCGAAAGAAGTGCATCCATTCCGTCGAGGTTTGACGACTTGCACGGAATACCGATAACAGGGAGCGTTGTGTTTGCGGCAATAGCACCCGCAAGATGAGCCGCCATACCTGCCGCCGCAATAATAGCACCAAAGCCATTATCACGAGCAGAAAGCGCAAACGCACGAGCCTCTTCAGGTGTGCGGTGTGCAGAATAGATATGAACCTCAAAGGGAATTCCGAGTGCAGATAGCATATCCGTAGCTTTTTTAATTATCGGAAGATCGCTGTCACTTCCCATAACAATTCCAACTTTTTTCATCGTAACTACCTCCTAAATTAGCTTATAAAAACAAAAAGGGCGCACTTAACTCACGCAAGGAGTTAAATGAGCCCAGACGGTCGGCAAATTTGGGATAAACCCCAAAAAGCTCCCTGCTCCACCGTGGTAAACTCCACTAATCCGTCAGTCGCAGGAAACACTATTGATTTCTTTGATAATTATACCATAACGCCTCTTGAGTGTCAAGAAAAAAACCCCTTTTTTCGAGGAGTTCCAACATGGTCTCAGGCATTTTTTCTCCACTTCCTGCCCCCTGTGCACGAAAGGATAAAAAACACAACTGCCGAAAGCGAAATAAGCAGGATTTCAAACCCGTCAAAATCAAGATTATACACAGCAAAAAGCGCACCCGAGAGATTAAATGACATATGCAGAGCTATCGAACTCCAGAGGCTCGTACTTTTATATCTGACAACTCCGAGAACAATCCCGAGAACGAACGTATAGGCCACCTGCACAAGACCGCCGTGTGAAACAGCAAAAAGAGCAGATGTAATAATAACCGAAAGAACAACTCCAACAGATGCGCCAAACATTTTTAGGAGAATTCCTCGGAACATAATCTCCTCAACAATAGGTCCGAGAATAATGCAAAGTGCAAAAAGGACGGTAAACTCAGTTTCTGAACCTGATTGCACAGGAACGAAATGCATAATGATAAGATTCAAAAGCGCTCCCAGACAGACAGCGGCGATAAGGCTAATCGGTCTGCAATACGAAAGCCCAGTATATGAGCTAATACGCATTTTCTTTGCAGCAAACACGATGAACGCTACAGTCAGGACAAGTATGTACGAAACCAGAAGAACAAGTGAAGCTTTTCCTGAAAGAATATCTGCAATATACTCAAAAAACGAATTTGAATCCATATCCGCGCCAAAGCTTCCAAAGTCCTTTGCCGCAACAACGCTGTAGTATACGACAACGGCCGCTGAAGCTATTATGCCCGATAGAATATAGAGCAAATAGCAGTCAAAAGCGTATAAGAAATTTATTGCTTTTTTCTTCACGAAAAGCCCACCCACTTACTTTTTCAACTCACAGAGTCTCTTTCCAACTTTATAAATATCTCCCGCTCCCATAGTAAGAACAAAATCATTTTCAGAAACGGTTTTTGAGAGTCTTTCAAGAATTTTATCAAACGAGCCGAGATAGAGCGAATCCGGAAGCTTTTCTGCAATAACTGATGAATCAATTCCGATTTCGTTTTTCTCACGTGCAGCATAGATATCTGCAAGGATTACCTCGTCTGCAAGAGACAGCGCGGCAGCAAAATCATCTTTGAGTGCCGCTGTACGTGTATAGGTATGCGGCTGGAAAACGCAAATAATTTTGCCATCATGTGCACGGCGAACAGCGCGGAGAGTTGTTTCAATCTCGCTCGGATGATGCGCATAATCGTCATACACCTTTGCTCCGTTATACTCTCCTGTGTATTCCATTCTTCTGCCAACGCCCGTAAATGCCGCAAGGGCACGAGCAGTAGTCTCCGCCGGAATACCGAGCCTGATTGCTACTGCAACTGCCGCAAGAGCATTCTTCACATTATGCTCACCGAGGACAGAAAGGCGTACCGACACGTATTTTTCACCTTTGTAGATTATATCAAATGTCGGGAATCCATCTTTATACGTAAGGTTTTCCGCTGTAACATCACAACCGTCAGACAAACCGAATGTAACCGTTTCTTTTCCTGAAAGTGCGATAGCGCGCCGTACGTTCTCATCATCACCATTTGCAACAACAACGCCACCCGGCTTCACATTTGAAAGAAACTTTGAGAAAGAGCGGATAATGTCATCAATTCCGGAAAAAAAGTCGAGATGGTCTTCTTCAATATTGAGAACCACTGCAACAGTGGGATTAAAATTCAGGAACGAGTTGCAGTACTCGCACGACTCTGCAATGAATAAATCTCCATCAGCAATTCTGACAACGCCACCGATCTCGCGCATATCCGCACCAATCATAACTTCAGGGTTGCTGTCTGCCGCAAGAGCTATACAGGTAACCATAGCTGTTGTTGAAGTTTTTCCGTGAGTTCCCGAAACACATACAACTTCAGGAAACTCTTCCATAAGAATCCCCCATGCTTCTGCCCTTTCAAGAACCGGAATCGAAAGTTCTCTTGCACGCATTATCTCAGGGTTATCATCATGAACTGCCGAAGTTCGGATAACGATATCCGCACCATCAACATTCTCAGAAAAATGGCCCTTTATAACTTCTATTCCAAGACTTTTAAGGCGCTCTGTATACGGACCGCTATTCATATCTGAACCACGAACAGAAAGCCCTTTTGAGGCAAGAGCTTCTGCAAGCGCACTCATAGAAACGCCACCTATTCCGACAAGGTGAACATTACCTTTCATATCCGACAAAAGAGTTTCTCGCGCTTTTTGCATAAAACTTTCTCCAATCAAAATAAAGTTTCAAAAAATGTGTATTTTAATTATACTGCGGTTAAAATATATTATATTATTTTTTTACCCAAAAGTCCAGTAAAAAACGGGAAACAGTAAGGAGATTTTGAAATGGAAATCACAGATATCAAAATACGCAGGCTGACAGACAACCCAAAGATGAAAGCTATCGTTTCCGTCACTTTCGACGACGAACTGGTCATACACGACATCAAGATAATTTCAGGATATGACAAAATGTTTCTTGCTATGCCTTCCCGACAGCTTTCAAACGGCACTCACAGCGATATCGCCCATCCGACAAAACACGCCCTTCGCGAAAAGATTGAGAAGGCAGTTCTCACGGAATACGAACGGTACACGCAGGGCGAGTTTGAAAACTGAGTCTTGATATCTTCCCGAAAAAGTATTATCATTAAGGTGAACAAACACTAAGGAAGGTATTTCATCAATGAAGGTCATGATTTTAAGCATCACAACAGGTCAGGGCCACCATTCTGCTGCAAAATCGGTTGGTGAAGCACTTGAGCAACGTGGCGTGAAAGTTAAGATAGCCGATGTTTACAAACAGATTGATAAGAATTTTTCAGATGCTTTGAACAAAGGCTTTCTCCTTGCAACAAAGCATACAACAAAAGCTTACCGTGCAGTATATGAACTCATCGACACAAAAACTGCACCGTCAACGAAGTATTCCCTCCAAAACGTTATGGGTATTCTTATGGGGATACGATTTGAAAAGTTTATCGAAAAATTTGACCCCGATGTTATAATCTGCACCCACGTTTTTGCCGCACAGGTGGTAAATGAGCTAAAACGGCGCGGAAGACTTACAGACATCCCGACAATCGGCATCGTAACAGATTACACAATCCACCCATTCTGGGAGGACGTAACAAACATTGAATATATCGAAATTGCAAGCGAGTTTCTCTCACAGCGTGCAAATATAAAAGGCATAACAAATGACCGTCTTCTCCCTTTAGGAATACCCGTCCAGAAGAAGTTTTCAATCAAGCGAGATAAAAATGAAGTCAGAAAAGAACTTTCTCTCCCAACAGACGGAAGAATCATCCTCGTTATGGCAGGAAGCATGGGGTACGGCAATATGCCCGAAATCATTTCCGGCATTCTACGATTTGACAGCTCCTGCACAATTCTCGCCGTATGCGGCAACAACAAAAAACTTTATAACAACCTTGTCAAAAAAGGCTTCCCTGGCAATGTAAAGCTATACAGCTTTATAGACTATGTCGATGTACTTATGGACGCCGCTGACTGCATAGTTACAAAGCCCGGTGGCCTTACAACCACCGAAGCTATGGCAAAGATGCTCCCGATGGTTTTTGTAAACCCACTGCCCGGTCAGGAAGACAGAAACCAGGAATTTTTCTTAAACAGCGGACTTGCGCTTGCCGTAACAAAGACATTCACTATAGACGAAGCGCTCTACCTTCTCTTCAATCAACCAGGTCGAATCGAGCTCATTAAATCAGAAATGAAAAAGATTTCAAAACCGACTTCTTCCGAAACACTTGCAGATTTTGCCATTGACCTTGTCAGAAAAAAGCACAAAACAGAATAGCAAAAAAACGTTCCATCGACAATCGATGGAACGTTTTTATATTTTACTTAAGTCCGAGTTCTTCCTCACTTACGGTTTTGAGTGAGTTATTCTTAATCTCATTCATAAGCTTCTGCTTATCTGTCACGCGGAAGACCATATAAGCCTTTCCATCGCCCTGTGTAAAGAGCGAGTACATATACTCAATATCAATATCCGCCTTTGCAAGCACATCAAGAACTTCAGAAAGACCTGCCGGACGGTCAGGGACTTCGATAACGGAAACAGGTGTCATTGAAATGACGTTACCGTTCTTCATAAGAACCTTTGCCGCGTGCTCTGCATCGTCCGCAATGAGGCGAAGAACACCGTAGTCAGAAGTTTCAGCAATTGAAATCGCGCGAAGATTAACGTTGTTTTCTGCAAGAATCTTCGTAATCTCCGAAAGCTCTCCTGCTTTATTTTCAAGAAATACAGAAATCTGATTAATCATAATTCAAAACCTCCATTAAATCTTGCGATTGTCGATAATTCTTACTGCCTTGCCTTCGCTTCTTGCAATCGTCTTCGGCGCAACAAGCTTAACCTTTGCAGCTATACCAAGCATTGCTTTGAGTGCTGAAACAAGGCTCTTTTCCATCTCCGTAATCTGACGGAGCGAGTCGGAGAAGTTTTCCTGATTCATTTCAACCATAATTTCAAGTGTATCGGAATTATTGACACGGTCAACAATGATCTGATAGTTTGCCGGATACCCCTGCTCGATAAGAACAGTTTCAATCTGCGACGGGAATACATTTACACCGCGGATAATGAGCATATCATCACTTCTTCCCATCGGCTTTGACATCTTCACATGAGTTCTTCCGCACGAGCAAGGTTTTCTCGTAAGCACACAGATGTCACGCGTGCGGTAACGAAGAAGCGGAAATCCTTCTTTTGTTATGCAGGAGAACACAAGCTCACCCTTGCTTCCTTCAGGAAGAACTTCGAGCGTTTCGGGGTCGATAATTTCTGCTATGAAGTGATCTTCGTTAATATGCATACCTGTCTGCTCTTCACACTCGAAAGCAACTCCCGGACCGGAAATTTCAGTAAGACCGTAAATATCATACGCACGGATACCGAGATTCTTTTCTATGTCACGGCGCATCTCTTCGCTCCATGCTTCGGCACCGAAAATACCCGCTTTAAGCTTGATCTGATCACCTATACCTCGCTCTGCAATAGATTCTGCAAGGTATGCCGCATAAGACGGTGTACAGCAGAGAATCGTAGAGCCGAGGTCAGTCATAAATTGAAGCTGACGGTCTGTGTTTCCAGAAGACATAGGAAGAGTAAGACAGCCTACCTTATGTGAACCGCCGTGAAGACCTGCACCACCTGTAAAAAGACCGTATCCGTACGCAACATGGCACACATCTTCTTTGGTAGCGCCTGCGGCAACAAGAGCTCGTGCACAGCAATCTTCCCACAGATCAACGTCGTGCTGAGTATAAAAAGCTACAACACGCTTTCCCGTTGTTCCCGATGTCGAATGAATGCGGACACATTCAGACTGCGGCACTCCCATAAGACCAAACGGATATGCATCGCGAAGGTCAGCCTTTGTTATAAACGGAAGTTTGTGAAGGTCTGCTACTCCTTTGATATCATCAGGTGTTACACCTTTCTCTTCCATTTTCTTACGATAATGCGGAACATTGTTCCAGACATGATTAACCTGATTAACAAGTCTTTCATCCTGCCAAGCGCGAATTTGCTCCTGCGAGGCAGTTTCAATTTCCGGCTGGTAATATTTGCTCATTTTCAACATCTCCTTATTTGGACTCTCTTCCGAGAGCAAATGCCTTCTTGTTCATTTCAAGGAACCTCTCAGGCACACTTTCTTCAATTGCTTTCATCCATTCTTCAACAGTTGCGTCAAAGTAGTTCGAAAGACGTCCCATAAGAACAATATTTACAGCTTTTGCAGAGCCTGCTTCTTCAGCAAGCGCAAGCGCATCAAATGCGTCAAGATCAATGTCTGCAGCTTTCATCTTCTCCGCGAGCTCGCTCGGATACTGCATAGCACCCGTGATAACAGGCATGGGGTTAATCTGCTGAGTGTTCGCGATAATCTTTCCATCTGCTTTGAGATATTCCGTCCAGCGTGCAGCCTCAAGAAGCTCAAACGAGACGATAAAATCAGCCTCACCCTTGTCAATTATCGGAGAGTAAACTTTGTCACCGTAACGAACGTATGTTACAACACTTCCGCCGCGCTGGCTCATACCGTGAACTTCCGAAACCTTAATATCATAACCCTTTGTAAGAAGAAGACGACCGAGGAGCTTTGAAGCAAGAAGACTTCCCTGTCCTCCAACGCCGACAATCATAACATTCTTAGTTTCCATGTCTATACCTCCTTTGGAGCGCTCAGCGCATCAAACTTACAAAGCTGCTCGCATACTCCGCAACCTGTGCAGAGAGTGTTATCAACCTTTGCCTTGCCGTTTTCCATGCTGATAGCAGGACAACCGATCTTCATGCACATCTTACAGCTCTTGCACTTATCGCTGTCAACAACGAGCGGTGCGGCATGCTTAACGTATTTGAGAAGCGCACACGGACGGCGAGAGATGATTACCGACGGCTCTTCTGCCGCAAGCTCTTCTTTTATTACTGTTTCGCACTCTGCGAGATTGTACGGATCAACAACTCGTACTCGCTCAATGCCCATAGCCTTGCAGAGAGCTTCGAGATTAATCTTCGATGCCGGATCGCCCTTCAAGTTAAATCCCGTAGTCGGGTTCTGCTGGTGTCCCGTCATGCCTGTGATTGAGTTATCAAGAATGATAACGGTGGAATTTGAGCCATTATATGCGATGTTAACAAGGCCCGTCATGCCTGAATGCATAAATGTTGAGTCACCGATTACAGCAACGCTCTTTCCATCACTTGCACCTTCGTTTGCTTTGTTAAAGCCGTGAAGTCCGGAGATAGACGCACCCATACAGATTGTTGCATCAAGCGCTGAAAGCGGTGGAACTGCACCAAGAGTGTAACATCCAATATCGCCCATAACTGTAATCTTGTTCTTTGCAAGAGTATAGAAAAGACCACGGTGCGGACATCCTGCACACATAACGGGCGGACGTGCCGGAATATCATCTTCAAGAGCAACTCCGCACTCTGTTTTCTTTCCAAACTTTTCTGCAACTATATTCTGGCTGAGTTCTCCAATGCAGGAGAAGAGATTCTTTCCCTCAACCTCAAGACCGAGGTCACGGCAATGCTGCTCGATAAATCCGTCAAGTTCTTCAACTACAACAAGCTTCTCAACACTTGCCGCAAGCTTCTTGATGCTCTCGACCGGAAGCGGCCAGATCATACCAAGCTTAAGAACAGGATGAGCATCACCGAGAACTTCCTTTACATACTGATAGGACGTGGAGGAAGTTATAATACCGATGCTCTTGTCGTTTCCGTCTTCAAAAACATTACACGGAGCAGTCTCTGCATATTCAGAAAGAGCCTTTGTTCTTGCTTCTACTATCGGATGACGGCGTTTTGCATTGCCCGGCATCATGATATACTTTGCACCGTCTTTTGCGTAGTCTTTCTTTACTTCTACGCGTTCAGACGGCTCAACGATACTCTGCGAATGCGAAACACGAGTGCACATTTTAAGAAGAACAGGTGTATCAAACTTTTCAGAAAGTTCGTATGCAAGCTTCGTAAATGCAAGAGCTTCTGCAGAATCTGCAGGCTCGAGCATCGGAATCTTTGATGCTCTTGCGTAGTGGCGAGAGTCCTGCTCATTCTGTGAACTGTGCATACCTGCATCATCAGCAACGCCGATAACCATACCTGCGTTTACGCCTGTATAGGAAATCGTAAAGAGCGGGTCTGCCGCAACATTAAGACCAACGTGCTTCATACCGCAAAAACTTCTCTTTCCGGCAAGACAAGCACCAAACGCAGACTCCATTGCAACCTTTTCATTCGGCGCCCACTCTGCATAAACTTCATCATACCTTGCAACTGCCTCAGTAATCTCAGTACTCGGAGTGCCGGGATAACTTGAAACAAAGCTACAGCCTGCTTCATAAAGGCCACGAGCAACTGCTTCGTTGCCAAGCATAAGCTTTTTCATATCTTTTTCCTCCTAAAGCAATTTCTCTTTGTATTTAATCATTAACCGGTTCACCGATTGATTCTTTCTGTGAAACCATAACTTTTCTTTCGTAGCAAGCAAACGCATTGTCCGTAACACTCTTGTCGGGAGCTTTTGTAAACACCGAAACAAGAGGCACTATTACAAGTCCTGCAAGCATTGCAAACGCTCCTGCATTTATCGGAGATTTTATAATTTCCGGGAACGCATCTCTAAACAGCATATTCGCAAGCATAAGTACAGTAGAGAATACGAAGCATACCCAGACAGATGCCTTTGAAACACGCTTCCAGTAAAGACCGTAAAGGAATGGAGCGAGGAATGCTCCCGCCAAAGCTCCCCACGAAACACCCATAAGCTGTGCTATAAAACTTATATTCGACTTGTGCTGAACAATAGCTATCACCACAGAAATCGCAATAAACACCGCAATGAGAACACGGATTATGAAGAGCTGGCGTTTTTCGCTCATCTTTTTATCAACCGTGTCTTTCAAAAAATCAAGAGTCAACGTTGTGCTCGATGTAAGAACAAGAGAAGACAATGTCGACATTGACGCCGAAAGAACAAGAACTATTACAATCGCAATCAAAAACGGAGAAAGACCAGAGAGCATCGTCGGAATGATCGAGTCATATCCGTTTGCGGCGATATCAATCTTATCAGAGAAAAGACGACCGAATCCGCCGAGGAAATAGCAACCACCTGCAACAACAAGAGCAAAGACGGTAGAAATAATCATACCCTTGTTTATCGATTTTTCGCTCTTTATCGCGTAGAACTTCTGCACCATCTGTGGAAGTCCCCATGTGCCAAGAGATGTGAGAAGAACAACTCCGAGGAGATTCATCGGATCAGGGCCAAAGAAGGAAGCAAACACACCCGGCGTATTTGAAACAGAAGGGTCGCTGACCTCACCAAGCTTTGCAAGGGATTCTATAAATCCGCCATGTGATCCAAGAACCGCGGCAATAACAGCAACAATTCCGACAAGCATTATAAGTCCCTGAATAAAATCATTGATTGCAGTTGCCATATACCCACCTGCAATAACATAGATTGCAGTAAGCACCGCCATGATGATTACGCAAACAGAGTAGTCAACATTAAATGCCATCTCAAAAAGTCTGCTCAGACCGTTAAAAAGCGACGCTGTATATGGGATAAGGAAAATAAATATGACAGCTGACGCTGCAAGCTTCAATCCACGACTTGCAAATCTCGCTTCAAAAAACTGCGGCATGGTCGCACTCTTTAAGTGCTGTGTCATGATCCTTGTTCTTCTGCCGAGTGTTGCCCACGCGAGCATCGAGCCAAGAAGCGCATTTCCTATTCCTGCCCAAGTAGCTGCAATACCGTATTTCCACCCAAACTGACCTGCGTATCCGACAAACACAACAGCAGAGAAATAGGATGTGCCATAAGCAAAAGC
>JAZQSI010000150.1:0-4405 GCA_045629985.1 Eubacteriales bacterium | reverse complement strand
TTTCCGGAAATATGAGCCAAAATCTTGTGCCCGTTTCCAATGTCCACCTGGAACATTGCATTAGGCAGCGCCTCTATGACGGTACCTTCGAGCTCGATTACGTCATCTTTCGCCAAGCAAATTACCTCCCTCTGCTTGCTGTTGCGCTTTAGAAAAATCCATAAGCGCTTTGCGCATCTCGCTGTTTAATACCTTTTCGCCCGAACGGATTTTCTGCGAAACACGAGTGTCGAAATCTCCATCAACAACTTTGACGTGCTTACGCTTTTTCTTCTTGCAAGATTCAATCTTGCGAAGACTTCCATCGGCAAGGTACACGAAGTTTTCTTCGGTTTTTAACACATAGAACGGTCGCTCCTTATCGCGACCTGCGAGAGATATTACTATATGTCCCACATCAGCTTCCATTTTATTTTTCCTCTACTGAATTTCATCGGCCAGAGTTAAAATTTCCGGGCCGTTCTCTGTTATTAATACCGAGTTTTCATAATGGGCCGACAGCTTTCCGTCCCGTGTCTTCACGGTCCAGCCGTCGCTTAGCTCTTTGACGGTATAAACTCCCTGATTTACCATCGGCTCAACGGCTATCGTCATTCCGCTCACAAGCCGCGCTCCGACACCGGGACTGCCGTAGTTCGGCACCTCCGGCTCTTCATGCAATTTCGATCCTACGCCGTGACCTACGTATTTCCGTACAACAGAAAAACCGTTTTCTTCGACATAGCTCTGAATCGCGTGAGAAATATCAGAGACTCGGTTGCCCGTTTGAGCATATTTCATACCCTCATAGAAGCTCTGCCGGGTTACATCTATAAGTCGCTGTGCCTCATCGCTTATCTTCCCTACCGGGAAAGTGTTTGCACAGTCGCCGATGTAGCCCTGATATGTCGCCCCTACATCTATTTTTACCAGGTCGCCCTCATGAAGAACGCGTTTTCCCGGTATTCCGTGAATTACTTCGTCGTTTATCGATATACATGCAGACCCAGGAAAGCCGGCATATCCAAGAAAACTCGGATATGCTCCGTCTTTCTCTATTGACTTCTGTATTAAATCGTTAAGCTCGCCGGTAGTAATTCCGGGTGCTACTGCACGTCCTGCAGCAGCAAGAGCGTTTGCCGCTATGCGTCCTGCACAGCGCATAAGCTCTATTTCTCTTTTTGATTTAATCTGTATCATAAGCTCTTTCTCCAATCACTGCATCTACAGTAAATACGAAGCGAAATCTTATTCACTTTACACTCCGAGAGCTTCAAAAATGAGTCGGGATGTGCCGTCTATGCCGACGCTTCCATCGATTCGTTTAAGAAGTCCCTTTGAAGCATAAAACTCAACAAGAGGTTCTGTCTGCTCGTGATACACTTTAAGTCTTGCGCGAACGGTTTCTGGAGCATCATCTGCACGGAGAATTAACTTTCCGCCGCAAGAATCGCACACACCGTCGCGTTCAGGCTTTTTGTGTTCGATATGGTAGGACGCTCCGCAGCCTTCGCATACGCGGCGACCGCCCATTCTCTTTTCAATTGCTGAATCTTCAACTTCAATTGAGATAACAACATCAATTTCGACTCCAAGCTCGTCGAGCGCTTTCGCCTGAGCGAGAGTTCTCGGCATACCGTCAAGAATGAAACCATTCTTGCAGTCGTCCTCACTGAGTCTTTCTGACACGATGCCAACCACAACCGCATCGGGAACAAGATTTCCATCGTCCATATAGGATTTCGCCAATACACCGAGTTCTGTCTTGTTTCTGATTGCCTCGCGCAGGATGTTGCCCGTTGAAATTGTAGGGATATTCAGCTTCTCGCAGATTATCTCTGCCTGAGTTCCCTTACCGGCGCCCGGTGCGCCAAGGAGTATGAGCCTCATTGGTGTGCTGCCTCCTTATTCAAGAAAACCCTTATAATTTCTCATCATGAGCTGTGATTCAAGCTGCTTTACAGTTTCAAGAGCAACACCAACAACGATAAGAACTGAAGTACCACCAATTGAGAGGTTAATGCCCGGTGTAAGGTATCCCATAAGAATCGGGAGAATTGCGATTACACCAAGGAAGAAAGCACCGAAGAGGGTGATCTTGTTCATAACCTTTGTGATGAAGTCAGCTGTCGGCTTGCCCGGACGGAAGCCCGGAATGAAACCGCCGTTGTTCTTGAGATTGTTTGCAATCTCTGTCGGGTTGTACTGAATTGCTGTGTAGAAGTAGCTGAATGCTACAATGAGAATGAGATAGAATATCGCATACGGCCAGCTGCTGGGTGAGAATACTTTTTCAAGCATCCATGTCCAGAAAGCATTCTTCTGCGGGAAGAACGCAGCGATTGTTGCCGGGAAAGTTGCGATTGAAGAAGCAAAGATGATCGGCATAACGCCTGACATATTTACTTTAATCGGCAAATGAGTGCTGCGACCACCGTACATTTTACGGCCAACTACGCGCTTTGCATACTGGATGGAAAGTCTGCGCTCTGCACCGTCAAAGAAGATGATGAACGCGATTACTGCGAGGAATACAATTACTATCGCAGCGATTCCGTACCACTTAAGGCTTTCGTAGTTACCGATGAGTGACTGGATTGCCGGGAAGACACGTGAGATGATGCTTACGAAAAGAATCATCGAGATACCGTTGCCGATACCCTTCTCTGTGATCTGCTCGCCGAGCCACATGATGAATGCTGAACCTGCTGTAAATGTTGCGATGATGATAACTGCAACAAGTGCATCACTAAGACCGTTATTGTTAATGAAGCTGATGTTCATTCCTGCACCGTTCTTGAGCAATGTGTAGTAAGCAAAGCCCTGGATAAGTGCGATAGCGATTGTAACATAACGTGTGATTGCTGCAATTTTCTTCTTGCCCTCTTCGCCGCCTTCCTTTGAAAGACGCTCGAGAGCCGGAATAGCAACAGCTAAAAGCTGCATAATGATTGATGCGTTGATATACGGCTGGATAGAAAGCGCGAATATCTTTGCCTGTTCGAAAGCACCACCGGACATGACATTCATGAAACCAAAGATTGTGCCTTCGTATAATTTAGAAAGCTCGCTAATGGTGTTTGTGTCAATGAACGGAACCGGAATAGCTGAACCAAGTCTGAATACGAGCATACACAAGAGTGTAAAGAGTATTCTGCTGCGAAGCTCAGGTACTTTCCATGCGTTCTTAATTGTCGTTAACAATTAGACCACCTCGACCTTCCCTCCGGCGGCTTCAATCTTTGCCTTTGCCGATTCGGAGAAAGCATTAGCTTTTACTGTAAGCTTCTTTGTGAGATCGCCGTTACCGAGAACGCGAAGACCGTCTTCTTCCTTGCGGATGATCTTCTTCTCAAGGAGCTCTGCGGCACTTACAAAAGCACCGTTATCGAAAGCATTGAGAGCTTCGACGTTAACTATTGCATACTTCTTTGCAAAGATATTGTTAAAACCACGCTTCGGGAGACGTCTGGTGATAGGCATCTGACCGCCTTCAAATCCGATACGGACACCGCCGCCGGATCTTGCGTTCTGGCCCTTATGACCTTTTCCCGCTGTTTTACCATTGCCCGAGCCGGGACCCCTGCCCTTACGCTTTACATCGCTGACAGAGCCTGCTGCGGGAGATAATTCGTGCAGTTTCATAGCTACACCTCCCTATTAAACTTCTTCGACCTTGACAAGATATGAAATCTGAGCTATCTTGCCACGAGTCTGCGCATTGTCAGGCTGCACTGTAACATTATTGACCTTCTTGAGGCCAAGCGATTTGGCGGTGGCAATGTGCTTTTCAATTCTGCCAACCAAGCTCTTGGTAAGCGTTATTTTAAGTTGAGACACGACTTTGCCCTCCTACTAATCTTGAATTTCAGAAACTTCTTTTCCACGAAGGAGTGCAACTTCCTCCGCAACACGAAGGGACTTGAGGCCCTCCATTGTAGCTGTAACGACGTTCTGCGGGTTGTTGGAACGGAGGCACTTTGTACGAATGTCCTTAATACCTGCTGCTTCAACTACTGCACGAACTGCGCCGCCGGCGATAACACCGGTACCGGGAGCTGCCGGCTTAAGAAGTACGCGTCCTGCGCCGAACTCACCAACGACTTCGTGCGGGATTGTTGTACCCAAAAGCGCGATTTTTACGAGGTTCTTCTTTGCATCCTCAATACCCTTGCGGATTGCATCCGGAACTTCAGCTGCTTTACCGAGACCGAAGCCTACGGTTCCCTTGCCGTCACCGACAACTACGAGCGCTGCAAACTTAAAGATACGACCGCCCTTAACAGTTTTTGATACTCGGTTAAGAGATACGACCTTTTCCTGAAACTCATCGTTTCTTTCTTCAAATCTTCCTGCCATAAAAATCTTACCTCCTCCCGATTAAAACTGAAGTCCGCCCTCGCGAGCGCCTTCTGCAAGTTCTTTT
>JAZQSI010000149.1:0-4861 GCA_045629985.1 Eubacteriales bacterium | reverse complement strand
CCCTCTCGGCTCTTCGGAGTTTTCTTGCAGTTGTAAATTTCATTTAATCTCATAAAACCACTCCTTTTAAAGTAGTATAGCATTTTAACATAAATTATGATATATTATAATTGTTTAGAAATATCATATTTTTGTTCGAGGTGTTCTATGAATAATGTTTTTGAAGAAAAAACCTCAAAGAGAAACAACACGGAAACATCTGTATTCTGCATAGAAATGGAGCGTGCAAATGCAATCCACGGACTTATTCCACATTATCACAATTATATCGAAATTTTGTATGCAGAAGATTGCTCTCTATCCGTTTGGATAAATGACACGGAGTTTCCCTTCTCGTCGGGCGAGCTTATCATAATAAACTCACGCGAAGCTCACGAGGTTTATGCAAAGGATGAAAACCGTGGAAAATATCTCGTCATAAAATTCTCCCCCGAAATTCTCCGTTTCGGCGGCGACACTTCATACGACACAAGGTTTCTTCTGCCCCTTTTCCGTGACAACCTTTCCGAAATCCGAAAACTTTCAGCCGATGACGTTTTTTCTTTCGGAATAAAAAACACTATCGACGATATCTTTTCAGAATGGAAACTTGACGATTTTGGCTCCGAGCTTGCACTTCGCGGAGAAATACTTTCTCTCTTCTCAAAAATTGCGCGAGTATGGAAAAAGAACGACGGAGAAAACCTTTTTTCAAGCCTCGACGAAACGGCAAATACAATTTACGCTGCCTGCGAGTATTGCGCAGAAAACTTCTCAACCCTTTGCGAGGAGGATGTCGCCAATCATTTTGCAATGAGCTACAGCTACTTCTCCCGTTCCTTCAAGCGTGTTATGAAAAAGAGCTTTACCTCATACATAAATGACCTCAAAATCGACTTTGCCCGAAATCTTTTGATCACGACAAACCACTCCGTAACCGACATAGCACAGGAGGCAGGTTTTTCCACGGCAAGTCACTTCATTGCAAGTTTTAAAAAGAAGACGGGGCTTTCTCCGCTTTCCTACCGCAAAAAGCTCATTTCCGAAAAACAGAGAACGTGATTCTCTATTGAATTCCGACACAAAAGCGGTTATAATAAAATATATATTATTCTTTTCCGGAGGTGTTTTCAATGGATGCTAACAACGTTGGAAATTACACAATCCCTTTAAAAGAAATCGAGAAAGAATTTTCTCTTGAGGTTATATACGGCCCCGAGGGTTACGAGAACGTCGAAATCAACTCTACGGACATCAACCGTCCGGGTCTTCAGCTTTCGGGCTTCTATGAGTTTTTTGACCATACGCGCGCCGCAGTTATGGGGCGTGTTGAGACGATGTATCTCACCACACTCTCTTCCGATGAAAGACGTGACCGTTTTGATGTTCTTTTTGCAAAGGGCATTCCTTTCGTTGTCTTCACAAGAAACCTTGATGTCTTCCCCGAGGTTATTGAGGCAGCAAAAAAGCACAACACCCCCATTTTCAGAACACCCGAGGTTACATCAAGTTTCATGGCAGCTCTCATCTCATATCTCAACGTTCAGCTTGCTCCGCGCATTACGCGCCACGGTGTTCTCGTTGAAGTTTACGGCGAAGGCGTTCTCCTTCTCGGAGAAAGCGGAGTCGGCAAGAGTGAAACTGCAATCGAGCTTGTAAAGCGTGGACACCGTCTTATTGCAGACGATGCAGTCGAGCTCAAGAAGGTTTCTGCAAAGAGCATCGTTGGCTCTGCTCCTGAAATCATCCGCCACTTTATTGAGCTTCGCGGTATCGGAGTTGTTGACGTCCGCCGAATTTTCGGTATGGGTTCTGTCAAGCTCACAGAAAAAATCGACCTTGTCATTAACCTTGAGCTTTGGAAAGACGGAAAACAGTATGACCGCTTTGGTGCAGAGACCAACTACACAAACATTCTCGGTATAGACATTCCGTGTCTCACCGTTCCCGTAAAGCCCGGTCGTAACCTCGCGGTTATCATTGAGGTTGCGGCTATGAACAACCGTCACAAGAAAATGGGATATAACGCGGCAGAAGAGCTTTCTGCTCGTCTTTCCAACAGTTTTCCGGAATAAATTGGAGGTATAACTTTGAAAATAGGCATTGATCTCGGTGGTACAAACATAGCAGGCGGCCTCGTCTCTGACGACGGGCGCCTTATATACAAGACAAGCACGCCAACAGTCTGCGATAAGGGCGAAGAGGGTCTTCTTATCGAAATCCTCAAGGTCATAAACTCTCTTCTCTCAAACGAGGCAGCCCAGAACGTCACCTCTATCGGCATCGGTGTTCCAGGTCACGTTGACGACAAAGAGGGGCTCGTTGTTATCTGTAACAATATCCCATTCGTAAATACCCCGCTTGCAAGCTTCATAACAGAAAAAACAGGACTTCCCTGCTATCTCGGAAACGACGCAAACGCTGCGGCTCTCGGCGAAGTCCTTGCAGGATGCGCAAAGGACTATAGCGATGCTGTTATGATTACGCTCGGCACGGGTGTCGGCTCGGGGCTTATTTTTAACAAGAAAATTTTCACGGGTTGCAACGGTGCGGCAGGTGAAATTGGCCACATTTCCCTCTTCCCTGACGGTTTGGAATGCAACTGCGGACGTCGCGGTTGCTTCGAGCTTTACGCATCGGCCACCGCACTTAAAAATCAGACTCGTGAAGCCATGAAGAGCAACCCCGAAAGCAAACTATGGGAGTTTGCAAAAACACTTGACGATGTAAACGGAAAAACTGCTTTTGACGCAATGCGCGCAGGTGATAAAGTCGGTAGTGCAGTCGTTTCGCAGTATATTCGTTATCTCTCCATTGGCGTTCTTGACATCATAAACCTCATCTTCCCCGAAGCCATAATCTTTGGCGGAGGAATTTCAAAAGAGGGCGAAAACCTTCTCGCACCGCTTCGCGAAATCATCGACCGCGAATGCTATTCTACCTACGGCAAAAAGCCTGCTCTCCTCATCGCAGAGCTCGGCAACGACGCAGGCATCATCGGTGCGGCTTTCTTTGGAGTGTAAACTATGCTTTCTAACTATTCAAAGGAGAGCTTTCTCGCTCTCCGCCGCGCTCACATCGAGCGCAAATTCAACTTTTTAAATGATATGCAAAAAAAGGCGGTCTTCAAAACTGAAGGTCCGCTCCTTTTGCTTGCAGGCGCAGGAAGCGGAAAAACCACAGTTATTGTTAACCGTATTGCGAATATAATAAAATTCGGTAACGCCTATGAGTCGGACTATATTCCCGAAAATATCGGCGATACCGATTACGAAATCTTGAAGGCTTACCTCGACAGCGGCGACGACTTTTTGAAAGAAAGTGCAGACGCTATCTGCGCTACTCGCCCTGCCGCGCCGTGGTCGGTTCTTGCAATCACCTTTACCAACAAGGCGGCAAACGAGATGAAAGAGAGACTTCTCCGCGTTATCGGCGAGGGTGCCGAGGACATATGGGCGCAGACCTTCCATTCGGCATGTGTCCGAATCCTCCGCCGCGACATTGACCGTCTCGGCTATTCCTCATCATTCACCATTTATGACGCGCAGGACTCCGAGCGTGTTATAAAAGATGTAATGGGCGAGCTTGGTATCGACACAAAGGCTCTTCCTCCAAAGGCTGTCCAGAACATCATCAGCCGTGCAAAGGACTCTATGCTCTCTCCAGAAAAGTTCTCAGAAAACGCACAAGGCAACTTTAAGGAAGAAAAAATAGCCGAGATTTACAAAAAATACCAGGCACGTCTCAAAGGCGCAAATGCGCTTGATTTTGACGACATCATTATGCTTGCGGTAAATCTCCTTTCGGAAAACCCCGATGTCCTTTCCTACTACCACAAAAAGTTCCGCTATGTGCTCGTTGACGAGTATCAGGATACGAACCACGCACAGTATCTCCTCACCGCGCTTCTCGCAGGAGGAAGCGGCAACGTCTGCGTTGTCGGCGATGATGACCAGAGTATTTACAGCTTCCGCGGAGCTACTATCGAAAACATTTTAAGCTTTGAAGAGCAGTTTTCGGGTTGCACGGCAATCCGCCTTGAGCAGAACTACCGCTCAACCACAAAGATTCTCGATATTGCAAACACCGTTATCAAGAACAACGAAGGCAGAAAAGGCAAAAATCTCTGGACCGCCGAGGGTGATGGCGAGCCCCCGATTGTGTATAACGCATCGGACGAGCGTGACGAGGCAGAATATATCGCAGAGCAAATTCTCTCTCTCAAGTCCGATGGAAAAACGTTTTCCGACTGCTCAATCCTCTACCGCACAAACGCGCAGTCGATGCAGCTTGAACGCTCGCTCCAGCGTGCAGGCATCGCCTACCGCATATTCGGTGGTATGCGATTCTTTGACCGCGCGGAAATCAAAGACATTCTCGCTTACCTCTGCATTATTGCAAACCCGACGGACACTCTCCGCCTAAAGCGTATCATAAATGTACCGTCCCGAAAAATCGGTGACAAGACAGTCTCTGTTCTCGAGGCTCTTGCCGAGCGCGATAATACATATCCCTTTGACATTGCCCTCCGTGCAAAGTCCTTCCCCGAATTTTCCTCAGCCGCCGCAGGCGCGCTTGAGAGCTTTGCAAGCTTCATTTCCGAGCTTTCGAAAAAATCCGCTGAAATTCCGATGACCGAACTCTATGACCTTCTCCTCGAGGGAAGCGGTTACACCGCAGAGCTTATCGCAAAGAACGATGTTGAATCACGCGGACGCCTTGAAAACATAATGGAGCTTAAGTCCTCGCTTGCAGAGTTTGAGAAGCAGGATGGCGCCACTCTCTCGGGATTTTTAGAGGAAATTTCTCTTTATACCGACCTTGATAAGTACAACGCTGATGATGACTGCGTAACTCTTATGACTATCCATAGCGCAAAGGG
>JAZQSI010000148.1:0-6441 GCA_045629985.1 Eubacteriales bacterium | reverse complement strand
CCTCTGCTTTCATCGAAAGTAGAAGAACTCCCGCGCGATCCACCACCTCGCCCGAGACCGCAACTTCAGACGCCATGGTAGGCTCAATGTCGGAAATATCAATCTTGAATTCAAAGGGCAGAACGGAGATTTCTCCGTTGCGAAGTCGTTTGATATTAATTCGCATAATCTACTCCATAACCGTGACACGTAATGTCACAAAATATATTATACTTTGAAGATTTCGATTTGTCAACCAAAAAAACTGAAAATATTTATATATTTACGCCATTTTGTATGCATGCGGCCTTGAGAGTGTTCTTCATAAGCATCGTAATAGTCATCGGACCTACTCCGCCAGGGACAGGCGTAATGAATGATGCTTTTTCAGAAACAGCTGCAAAGTCAACATCTCCGCAGAGCTTACCTTCTGCATTGCGGTTTATGCCGACATCCATGACAACGGCACCGTCAGAGACCATATCACCAGTTACAAATCCCGCTCTTCCTACTGCCGCAACGATGATATCCGCCGCTTTGACAATCTCTGGAAGATTTTTCGTCTTTGAATGGCAGATTGTAACCGTTGCATTCTTATGGAGAAGGAGCATTGACATCGGCTTTCCTACAATGTTTGAACGACCGATAACAACTGCATTCTTCCCTGCAACGTCAATGCCGTACTCCTCAAAAAGAGCCATAACTCCCGCAGGGGTACACGGAAGGAAATCGAAATCTCCCGTCATAATCTTGCCCACATTCTGAACGTGGAAGGCATCGACATCCTTATCGGGATTGATAGCCGCAATGACTTTATCCTCGGAAATATGCTTCGGAAGCGGAAGCTGAACAAGGATACCGTTGATATCAGCCTTGTTGTTGAGCGTGTCAATAAGATTCAGAAGCTCACTCTCACTTGTTTCTGCAGGAAGAGCATACTCTTCACTGTAAATTCCGCACTCTGCACATGCTTTTTTCTTGTTGTTTACATATGTACGGCTCGCGGGATCATCGCCAACAATTACAACAGCAAGTCCTGCTTTTATTCCCATCTCGGAAAGCTTGCTCACACCTGCATAAACTTCTTCGCGAAGCTTTTTTGAAGTAGCCTTTCCATCAATTATTACTGCACTCATTTTCTTTTCCTCCGTCTTTCTTTAATTTCTTATATCTGTAAATCAAATATACAATACCAAAAACCACACACGCCGCCGCAAGCGCCTGTGAAACTCGTATTCCCGTATTGAAGAGATACAAACTGTCCGTGCGAAGGCCCTCAATCATCGCTCGACCGATGCCATACCATATTACGTACAGCACAAAGACCTCACCATTAAACTTTCTCTTCTTTGAGTAAAAGTGAAGAAGAACAAAACCAAGGGCATTCCATAGAGATTCATAAAGAAACGTGGGATGCACTCCCGCTTCACCGTTTATCATCATTCTCCAAGGAAGGCTTGTCTCACCGCCATGAGCTTCTGCATTCACGAAGTTTCCCCAGCGACCGATCGACTGTCCTATCATAAGACCGAGCGCGCCGATATCAAGAAAACGAACCATACTGATTTTCTTGATTTTGCAATATATGAGCGCACCGATGATCGCGCCGATAACAGCACCGTATATCGCGATTCCGCCCTCCCAGATATAAAGAATCCTTATTGGGTCTTCAATATACTCTGCGGGATTGAAAACGACATAATAGAGTCTTGCAAAGATAATGGCGCACGGAACCGCAAAAACAAGCATCTCCATAATCTCGTCATCCGTTGTTCCGAACTCACGGCTTCTCTTCATTCCGTAATACACAGCAAGAAGAAAGCCGCTTGCTATGATTATTGCATACCAATATATCGGACGCGTAAAAATCTCAAACGCAACTCTATTTATCTCAAAATCGAGCCCGAAGCCCGGGAAAGAAATTCTGTTTGTCATAGGTTATTTACCCCTTACAATTGAGAGTGCCATACTTTCTTCTTTGAACACCTTACCGATAAACTCTGCAACCTCGAACGGTTCTATCTCGTTTATCACGCGTATTGTGTCGAGATAGTCATACCCTGCAAATACAGCTTCACTCTGTTCACGGCAGAGAGACTTTACGCTGTCTGTTGAGCGGCGCTGCACTCCGATATGAGCCTTTCTTATTCTCTCAAAGTATGCGACATCTATATCCTTTGAGAGTTTATATGCCCTCTCCTTGATTTTCTCAAAAACAGCATCGGGATTTCTGCTCTCACCCGAAATCATCATTGTTACAGTGCCCGGGAAAAGCATTGCTTCTGACGAAAAGTCAGACGTTACGTCACCGTTTGCATAAAGACGGGAATAAAGCGCAGATGACGGACCTGCGAGAACATCTGCCGCAAGCTCTGAAAGAATCTTGTTGCGCATTCCCGCATCACCGAAAGTTTCAACTGCGCACTTTGCACCAACGGCAAACTGCGGAATCGCAATTTCTGCCGCCTCTTCCACGCGGGCACGGCGGACGTATTTTTCTTCGATTCCGTAATCGCGTTTCGGAACCTCTGCCTTCGTTTTAGGCAAAATAGCCTCTGCCGCGGCGATTACATCTTCCGCCGAGACATCACCCGCAACACAAAGTGCCATATTTGACGGGACATAAAACGTGTTGTAGCACTTAAAGAGCACGTCGCGCGTAATTTCTCCGATGCTCTCAACCGTACCGATAATCGAGTCTTTTACGGGATGCGTGATATAAAGAGAACCCATAAGATTCTCATACACACGCCACCCCGGACGGTCATTTACCATACTGATTTCCTGACCGATTATTCCCTGCTCCTTTGCGACGTTCTCTTCCGTAAAATACGGAGAGGTTACGAAACTGAGAAGCACCTCAAGATTGCGCATAAACTTCTCAGTTCCCGAAAAGTGATACGCCGTCATATTATTGCTCGTGAACGCATTGGGAGACGCTCCCGTTTTCGCAAAAATTGCAAGGGCATTTCCACCGTCAGGCTGTTCAAAAACCTTATGCTCAAGAAAATGGGCAACGCCGAGCGGCGAGGTATAGTCCTCTCCCCCGACATTGAATTTAATATCATTCGAACCATAGTTTACGGAAAGCTGTGCATAAGAACGACGAAATCCCGGTTTCGGGAAGATGCATATCTCAAGCCCGTTTGGAAGAGTGTGGGAAATCATCTTCTGTTTAAGAGTTGGATAAGAGTTTTCTTTCATTTCCGTCACCCTCCAATCCTGTTAAAAGATATGTCACGGATACTTTGAGTTCTCCTGCCGCACGCGCAAGCGACGAAGAATCAAACTTCTTTATTTCCGATGCAACCTCAAGCGGAGTCCTGTCATCCTCCGCAATGCTTGCGCGAAGCCAGAACGCTTCCATTGCCCCGGGAGAATCTTCCGTAATAAGAAGATCATCTATCATTCCCTTTTTGGCATTCGAGAGTTCCTCATCGGTAATATTGCCGTCGATACAACTCTGAAGCTCTGCAAGAAGAGATTTTTCTGCCTTCTCCGCATTCTTCGGGTCTATCCCGCAATACATAAACAGATTTTTCTTGAATGAATCAAACATAGCTCCCGCAAAATAACAGAGGGACTGTTTTTCTCTGACGTTTTCAAAGAGCTTGGAGGTTGTCCCGCCTCCGATTACGGCAGCAAGGAGTTTGTAAAGATAAATTTCCTCTGTCTCGGCATACATTCCGACAAGAAGGTTTGCCTGGGCAACCTCAAGACGCTCCGTAATGCGCGCGTTATCCTTATAGGAAAGCTCGCCGCGCGAAAGCTTTTTTACTTCTCCCCTTCGGCAAAGAGAGAAAAGACGAACAACCTCTCGTTCTATCTCATCAAAGCTGTAGCTTCCGCAGAAGAAAATCTCACACGGAAGGCTTGATACCATCTTTTTATAAAAATCAAACAGAGAAACCTCGTCAATAGCCTCTGCCGCCTCTTCAGTACCAAGCTCGGAGATTGCATATGCACTTCCCGAAAACATAGTTTCGGTAGCTTTTCTGTGGGCATAGGAGAGCTTGTTGTTTATTTCGGATTTAATTTCGTCAATGAGGTTTGAACGCTCGCCCGATACGTAATCCGACAAAAATGCTCCGTCCGAGGTTTTAACCTCAAACATTATTTCCCCGAGAAGCTTCATAACAGACGGGAGACTTTTCTCATCCGAATCTACAAAATCGCAAATGAATCCACTTGTTATTATATCGCCGTACTTTCTCGAAACGGGCTCAATGCGCGCACCAAACATATCGTCAAGCGCGGCAGCGAGAGCTTCCATATCGGGATGCCGAAGGCTTCCGCGGCGAAGAACACGAGGAACAAGTGTCATGGAAGATGCACTTGATGCTGTCGCACGCGAAAGAAACTGAACAGAAAAATAGTTTGTTTCAAAACGCGAGCTTTCTATAACCCTGAGCCGTATTCCCGGCAGAATTTCCTTGTATGTCATATTCATAAGCATTTCTCTCCTTGTAATTACTTATATTATACACAAAAGCCTCAAACTTTACAATACGCACTTTTTAAAATATACCATATATTGGTTAAAAATATATTATTTTGACCTTGACAAACAATACATTTTGTGGTAGAATACTTGATTGTAAAGCAGAGCGACTTTACAAAGGAGGTTTTCACATGAGAAACGTTTCTCTTGAGCTTACTCTTCTCTATGATTTTTACGGCGAGATTCTCACCGAAAAGCAGAGAGAGCTTTTTGACCTTTACTATAACGAAGACCTTTCCCTTGCAGAAATCGCAGAGCATCTCGGAATCACCCGTCAGGGCGTTCGCGACGGCATCGTCCGTTCAGAAGAGATTCTCAGAAAATTTGAAGATAAACTCGGCCTTGCCGAGAAGTTCGGCAGGCTCTCGGAGGATGTCAAGAAAATAATCTCCTCTGCAGAGACCATCAGAAGCATCAACGACACGAACTTCCGCAATCTCCAGATTGATTCCTGCGCTGAGGAAATAATTGAACGTGCAAATGCACTCGATATATAACGGAGGTTATAAATGGCTTTTGAAAGTCTTACCGATAAACTTTCTGCGGCATTTAAGAAGCTTCGCTCAAAAGGCAGACTGACCGAGCGCGACGTCAAGGACGCTATGCGCGAAATCAAGCTCGCCTTACTCGAAGCGGATGTCAATTTCAAGGTTGTCCGCGATTTTGTTGCAAAGGTTTCTGAGCGAGCTGTCGGCACAGAAGTCCTTGAAGGGCTCAACCCCGCACAACAGATTGTAAAGATTGTTAACGAGGAAATCATCTCCCTTATGGGCGGTGACGGTGCAAAGCTGAACATCTCCCCGAAACCTCCGACAGTCGTCATGTTTGTCGGTCTTCAGGGCGCAGGTAAAACGACTAACATTGCAAAGCTTGCATCATACCTTCGCAAAACAGCATCTAAAAGACCGCTTCTTGTCGCGTGTGACACTTACCGTCCTGCGGCGATAAAGCAGCTTGAGGTGCTCGGTTCACAGCTGGATATCCCTGTCTTCAAGGCAGAGGGAAAACGCCCCGTTGAAATAGCTGAACTTGCGCGTGCCCACGCGAATGCCCACGGAAATGACATTATCTTCCTTGACACAGCAGGACGGCTCCACATTGACGAAGAGCTCATGAACGAGCTTAAATCCATAAAAGAAAAACTCTCCCCCGATGAGATTATGCTCGTTATCGATGCAATGAGCGGTCAGGATGCAGTCACTACAGCGACAGCGTTTGACGAGGCACTCGGCATCGACAGTATTTTCCTCACAAAGCTCGACGGTGATGCCCGAGGCGGTGCGGCACTTTCTGTACGCGCAGTTACGGGAAAGCCCATCAAGTTTGTAGGCGTTGGTGAGAAGCTTGACGGCATTGAGCAGTTCCACCCCGACAGAATAGCATCGCGCATTCTCGGTATGGGAGACGTTCTCTCCCTTATCGAAAAGGCCGAGCAAGCTTTTGATGAAAAAAAGGCGCAAGACCTTGAAAAGAAAATCCGCGAAAACTCCTTTACGCTCACTGACTTCCGCGAGCAGATGCAACAGATTCAGAGCATGGGCTCAATGACCGACCTCATCAAGATGATCCCTGGCGTTGATGCAAAAGCTCTCTCAGGCGTAAAGATTGACGAAAAGGCTCTCCCCCGAATTGATGCAATCATCTCTTCGATGACGGTATATGAGAGAGAACATCCTTCCGAAATAAACTTCAGCCGAAAGAAACGCATTGCCGCAGGCAGTGGCGTTACGGTTGAGGAAGTAAACAAGCTTCTCAAGCAGTTTGAAACATCCAGAAAGATGATGAAGCAGATGACAGGCGGCGCTTTCGGAAAGCAGATGTCACGAAAAGCAAGGCGCTACGGCAAAGGCGGAGGTTTCCCCTTCTCCTTTTAAACCATTGTAAGCAAACAACTTAACATATATTTGCTTTTATAAATTATTGGAGGTGAAATACAAATGGTAAAGATCAGACTTCGCAGA
>JAZQSI010000147.1:0-2624 GCA_045629985.1 Eubacteriales bacterium | reverse complement strand
TGGAAATGTTTCTGAATTACGATCCTGAAAAAATCGGAGACTTAAGCCGTGACTTTTTCACTGCAACAGAGGTAGTGCTTGGAGTATGCGACGAAAATTTCAAGCTTCTTACCTATAAGCGGCAGAAGAATAACAAGTTTTGCGAGAAGATACACGCAAAGGACGAGGGCAGGCTTGCCTGCAGGTGTTCGGACCGCGAACTGCTTGAAAGATGCAAGAAAGAAGAGGGACCGGTAATGCACATCTGTCATGCCGGGCTTGTTGACCTTGCTCTTCCGATTATGCACGAGAAGAAGATAATTGCATATCTGCTCCTCGGTCAGATGAGGGTTGAGAAAAGCTTTCCCGTTCTTCAAAAAAAGGCGCTCTTTTCTGACGAAGATATCCTGGAATTGCAGAAGCTTTACGATGAACTTTCCGTATTCGACAAAAAGAGAATAGAGAGCATTTCAAATGTCGCAATGATGATGGTGAAGTACATTCTTTTTGAAAATATGCTTACGCCGAAATACGACCCTGCGTTTGACCGCGCGCTCACCTTTATAAACGAAAATCTCGAGAACAACCTGACGATATCAAAAATATCGAACGCGGCGCTTATTCCGAAAAGTTCATTATACAAAATGTTTCACACACATTTTGGCTGTACGGTCAACGAGTATATCAATTCAAAGCGGGTTGAAAGTGCAGAGGAGCTTCTGATAAACGGAAATCTTTCAATAGATGAAATCTCGGAAAAGTTTGGTTTTTCAACCCAGCAGTATTTCAGCAAGGTTTTTAAGAAATTCAAAGGGGTTTCTCCTGCACAATTCCGAAAAAATAACCGCTGATAAAATAGGAGATTAAAATTATGAACCATGAAGTAAAAAATCATCCGCAGTTTGGACGCAGTCTCTATGCAACCAACGGCACAATTGAAATTGTAATCCCGCTTGAATTCGGGATAAGGATTGGTCATTTTTCGTTTTGCGGCGGCGAGAATGTTTTTTTTGAACAACCGAAAGATATGACGGACCTCACAACTTCCGAGGGATGGAGAGTTCATTGCGGCCACCGTTTGTGGCTCGCACCCGAGGGCGAGCACGATTACTTTCCCGACAACGAGCCGATTTCTTATGAAATTGTTGACGGAGATAAAATCCTGCTCACACAGAACAAGGATCCCTGGCTTTCCGTCAGAAAGCGTATGTTAATCTCTTTCGGAAGCGAGGAGAACGGCGACCAAAACCGCCTTACCGTAATGCACAGAGTTGAAAATACGGGTGATGAGGAGCTTGATGTTGCGCTCTGGGCAATTTCAGCTATGGCTCCCGGCGGCGTTGAGCGCATCCCGATGAAAAAATACACTGACGGCTTCTTCCCTCGCCACCAGTTCTCAACCTGGCATTACACAAACCTCGGCGATGAGCGTGCAAAGTACACTCATGAAGAAATTACGCTTTCCCATGCGCCGATAGAGCAGAAATACAAAATCGGCATCGGTCATCCGTGCGGTAAGGTAACCTACGAAAACCGTAACGTCATTTTCTCTCTCGACTTTCTCATTGAGGAAGACGAAAGATACCCCGATGGCGATGTCTCTTACGAAACCTTTATGTGCGAACATATGGTGGAGATGGAAACGCTCTCTCCCCTTCTTAAAATTGCTCCGGGTGCAAGTGCCGAACACAGCGAGGTCTGGGAAATCAGCGAAATATGAGCTTAAAATAAAAACAGACACCATACGGTGTCTGTTTTTTTATTTAATATTTAAAGATTGCAAACTCAGTTGCAGGCATATCTACATAATATGTAGTGTCATCGACCTTTTCAATCTTGATGTCGGGTGATGAAAGCTTGATTGCCTCAAGGTTTGCCGCATCCTTAAAGGAAACCTTAACTCTTGCATCAGCCTCGTGGAGGATGTGGTCACCCTCGGGACGCTCACGGTGGTTGCCCTCGTTATTGAAGATTGAGAGGTATCTTCCCTTTTCATCCTCGGAGAGAACCCAGAGGAGCTTATCAACAGTAACAGGGAGGATTTCCTTTGAATATGCCTTGACGTCACGCTCGAGCTTCTCAAGGTCTGTACTCTCAAATACGCGGAACTTCGCGCCGAACTTCTTAGCTGTGCGGCTGTCAGGAGATACATCGATAAGAGCATCGTACTTTGCAAATACTTCCTCACCTGCATCCTCGTAGATAATGTCGAAGAGGTCGCCAAAGCGAGAGTTTGTAAGCGTATGTCCTTCGTTACCGATGTGACCGCCATCAACCTCGTAGATAAGGTTGAGGACATCTTCAATATGTCCGTTGAACTCCTTCTTTGCACCTTCGATTATGCACTGCATATATTTGTCGCGGTGAACGCCGAGATGATGCGGACGGAACGGGTTTTCAACCTGTACGCAGTAATACTCATTCGGAAGAACGAGAGCAAAAGGAACGCGAGCCTTGACCTTCTTATAGTCGCGGATGAAGTCGATAAACTCTTTCTTCGCAATGCCGTATTCTGAAAGATCAAATGTCTGCATATCGGTATATGAGCAGTTAAGACCCCACTCTTCGCCCATGTAGTCAGCACCTGCCATAAGAGAATAGTAGTAAATTCTCTTCTGCAAACGTCTCGAGCTACCGCCACCGGG
>JAZQSI010000146.1:0-1628 GCA_045629985.1 Eubacteriales bacterium | reverse complement strand
AACGACTATTCCGTGCTCGCGGCGCTCCTTATAGAAGGTATCAACCGGCTCTGTGAGGAAAACACGGTCAAGAATCTCAAAGCTCTTGACGTCACACGGACGAACGCCGAAGATAACGTAATCTTCCTTTTCATCACGGATATCGATTATCTCGATATTCTTACCGTCGCGCTTGAACTCGACGAAAGTTTCCATCTGCGGGAAGAAAAAGTCCTTTGCGCTGCGGACTGTGTTGAGAGCCGAGCTCCACTCTTTTCCCTCTTCCCACTTTGCAAATCGTGCACAACCGTCGTCGCTGTCAACCGGGAGGTAAAGCGGCAAAGCTTCCGAAACCGCAGCGAAGAAAGCGTTAATCTTATCGTTGGAAATTTTAAGCATTACTTATCCCCCCTATCAAAAACATCACACGGCTCGACATCATCGACTGTGTAATTTACGAGAGGAGCGCGAGAGCCTTCCTCTGCTCCCGCCTGATACTCACCGTAGAACTCATTTATATCCTTGATGAACTTACGGTTGAGAAGGTGGAGCGGAATGTTCTGCGGACATACTCTTGAGCACTCTCCGCAGTCTGTGCAACGGCCTGCAACGTGGAATGCGCGGATGATGTGGAACATCTTCTCTTCAAAACTGTTTGCCGCAGCCTTGTTTTCTACGCCTGAATTCGGGTTGCCGAATACGCACTTTTCACAAGTACATGCCGGACATACATCGCGGCAAGCGTTACAACGAATGCAGCGAGAAAGCTCGTTCTGCCAGAAAGCAAATCTCTCGTCCGGAGTCATCTTTTCAAGCTTTTCAACTTCGTCGAAGCGGTTTGAATCAAGAACTTCGCCGTCGTCGCCAATAAGCTCGTCATATGCAACGTGCTTCTTGCTCTTGCAGTTTACGCAACGCTCTGCAAGAACGTCTGCGCATGCAACGGAAACCGGAGCATCTGCATAGAGTGTTTCAACCTTTAAGTTATCACCGTCAAAGTCAATCTTTGCAATACCGTCTCCGGTAATTTCCTTTACCTTTGCAATGTCAACCATTCCCTCGCACGGGATACCAACTGCATAGACCTTTTCGCGGTCAAAGCGGTGCTCCGTGAGAAGCTGATTGAAGCTATATGTGTCACACGGCTTCAGAAATACCAGAATCTTGCCTTCTGCCTTGACAGTCTTTGCAACGAGGTACTTTGAGAAGTTAGCTCCGCAGAAATCGTTCCATACGAAGTTAGCCTTAACGTCCTCTGCATCTTTGAAAACGGACGGTGTGATGTCGTAATCAAACTCACCGCGTCTCCAGCCGATAACGGAGGAAACAGTGCCGTCTGCAAGGAGGGATACTGCCTTGTCTATCAACATATCACGTGTTATCTTTTGCATCGCAGATCCTCCAATCTCTTGTTCTCACCAAGGGAGATTACCTTTTCTACAAAATCGTTCATTGTTGCCGAGAACTTTGCACCTTCTGCAGCAGAGACCCACTCAACGCGGGTTCTTTCTCTCTCGATTCCGAGGAAGTCGAGCATTGAGAAGAGAAGAGCCATTCTGCGGCGTGTGTAGTAGTTACCTGAAGTATAGTGGCAGTCGCCGGGGTGGCATCCGCAAAGGATAACACCGTCTGCACCGCGCTGGAATGCA
>JAZQSI010000145.1:0-7383 GCA_045629985.1 Eubacteriales bacterium | reverse complement strand
GACATGGCTACGATCCGACTTCCTGCGGCAGTGGGATGAACGCCGTCATAAATCCAGTACTCGGGGAAATCGGGGTTAAACACCGAGTCAAACTTCTCCTGAAGCGGAACAAAAGAGAGAGAGAACTTCTCTGCAATTCTTCTTGCAACTGCCGCTTTTTCCTCAACATCACGGCGGAGTGCCTCGTAATTTTCAGTGCCCGAATATACGCCCTCTGTTTCTTTGTTGTAGAGCACGAAAGGTTCAAGGAGCATAATCTTCGCATCGGGAAGTGCCTCAAGGATTTCTTCTATGAAGAGAGAATAAACTTTTTCGAATTTCGCTGTTGTCAGACCTTTCTTATGGGCAAATTCGCTTGCCGAGTCGTTGACGCCTATAAGAAAGCTCAGATAATCGGGAGCGAGGTTTATGATATCCTCGCGGATTCTTGCATAAACATCGGGAAGACGGCTACCCGAAATTGCGCGGTTTTCAAAGGTGTACTGTTCGGGATACTTATATCCGAGCTCGCCTTTGACCATTGTCACATAGCCGTGCCCCGAAAAAAGATTGCTTTCATAGTTGCGCTGTGCGTCAGTTATCGAGTCGCCCTGAAAAAGAATTAGTTTTGACATTTGCTTCCTCCGCTATTTCTGGAAATCTTCTATGTTTTTTGCAATACTGTGGTTTATGGGCTTCCACTCAATCTTCTTGAATATAGCCGCGATGGAAATCGGGATATAAGTGACGATGAAGATGGGGAAAGAGAACATATAGAGAATCTTCTTCGCCGTGGTAGTGTTGATGTTGTGCCACTCTGTAATTGTGGTAATCGCCGCGAAGAAAAGAAGAATCATATAGAAGTTAAAGATCGTCATAAACAGAGCAACGCCCGAAACTACCGCAAGCTCATACATTTCGCTGAAATTGAAAAGCGAAATGCCAAGGAAGACGGAGTTGATGACTGCACCGACGAGCGTGAGCATCATCGCAGGCATAATTGTCATGAGCATATCATATGCGGAGAAACTGCGGTTTTTGAATATGGAAGCGACGAGCTTTCCACCATACGCCATAAACACCTGGAAGAATCCCTTTGCCCAACGTATGCGCTGATTCCACGAATCCTTGAAAGTGTACGGTTGCTCATCGTAGAGCATGGCATCTGCCGCGTAGCCGATTTTCTCATCCTTTATAACGCTGTCGATTGAAAATTCGATATCCTCTGTGAGAAGATAGTACTTCCAGCCGTCGTTTCTCTCAATGATTTCACGTGCAACGAGGAAACCAGTTCCGGAAACAGCGCAGCTGAGTCCGAGAATCATACGCGAGTTATTGATAAACTTAGCCTCGCGCAGAAACCAGAGAGAGGAGCCTGCAGAGAGCCAGTTTGTGTCGTAGTTCTTCGAGTTGCGATAGCTTGTGACGATGCGATAGCCTGAATCAAAAACCTTGTTCATCTCAGCTATGTAGTTTTCGTCGAGAAGGTTATCAGCGTCGAAAACAAAGAAGCCGTCATACTCGTCAAACTTTCCGAGCTGAGCAATGTTCTTGAAGCCAAAGTTGAGAGCATAGCCCTTGCCGATGCGTGTTGTGTCGTTTCTGCAGAAGACGGTTGCGCCTGCAGCTTCTGCAATATGCGCGGTGTCATCCGTACAGTTGTCGGCAATAACGTAAATATCGTAAAGCTCGGAAGGATATTTCTGAAGCTTTATGCTTTCAATGAGCTGGGAAATAACAGCTCTCTCGTTTCGAGCTGCAACAAGGATTGCGAATTTGTTCTGGCGTTTTGCTGTGAAAGACTTTGACTTTGCAAAGAGTGATATAAAGACATATACAAGTTGGTATGAATACAAGACTGTAAAGAAAATAAAGAGCAATAGATTTGCAGTATCTAAAAAAAGGCGCAAGAAATCTCCTCCCTTAGAATTGTATGTCTCCAGTAATTATAGCTCTTTTGCTCGAAAAAAGCAATAGCAAGCGGTTTAATATTTTAAACATAGAAAAGGCTTGCGGCTAATAAAATATATATGAAAGGGGAAGGTTTTATGAGAAAGGACAGCATTATAGTAAAAGCCGCAGATATGCTCGACGTTCCTGCAGACGTAAAGGGCGGACTTTTGCATGTCGAAATTGAAAGTAACCGCGAGGTGTTTTTTGAAAATCACAAGGGCATAATCTCGCTTTCCGAAGAAGAGATAGAGATAAATTCGCCTGACGGATGCGTAATCGTTTGCGGAAGCAGGCTCAAGGTTTCCGCGATGAATGCCGAGGAGCTTCGCGTTGCGGGAGTAATAGACAAAATCGAGTTTGGTCGCGTGGGAGGATAGGGCATGCAAAGGTTTGTGAACTTCTTTTCGGGAAGCGTCAGAGTTGAGGTGAGCGGCTCATATCCTGAACGGTTTTTGAATCTCTGCGCACGTAACGGAATAAAGTTCCGAAATATGGAGAACCGTGATATCGGGGTATTCCGAATAGATATGAGCCCGAAAAGCTTCCTTTCCATACGCGATGTTGCGCGCCGTTCAATGTGTCATGTGCACATTGTTTCAAAAAAAGGACTTCCGTTTTTTGCGCGGAGAGTGAAGAAGCGGACGCTTCTTGTCGCAGGGTGTGCGCTTTTCTGCATTGTCGCGTGGATATTCACGGGATTTGTATGGACGGTTGAAATTGACGGCTTTGAATCACTGAACGAGGGGAAACTGCGCTCTTTTCTTGAGCGTGAGGGACTTAAAAAGGGCGCCGCGGTCAGAAGCATAGATATCGAAGAACTTCGAAACAACATACTTATAGATATGCCTGAGCTTTCATACATATATGTGAATTTTAGTGGGGCAGAGGCGAGGGTAATTGCACGCCAAAGGAAAGCTCCGCCGGAGATACTTCCTGCAGATGTCCCGTGTGACATAATTGCAGATAAGGACGGTATAGTTGAGAGCATCACGGTAAAGACAGGGACACCGGAAGTTGCAAAGGGGGATACCGTAGTCCGCGGCGAAATTCTTGCAAGCGGATATGTCACCGGACGCGAGGGAACAACTGTCGTGACACACGCCGATGCGGAGATTACTCTCCGTACGTGGACACAAAAAGGGGCAAGGATGCAGAAAAACTATGCCGAAAAAAGGTTTACGGGGCGAGAGAAAAAGTGCTACACAATAATTTTATTCGGAAACAGAATAAAATTATATCCAAACAGTAGAATTTCATATACCAAGTGTGATAAAATAATAGATAGAAATACGCTCGCGTTGGGAGAGGACATATTGCTTCCGATTTCTCTTGAACGTGCAACGTATCGGGAATACGAAATCCGTGACGGCGCATTCAGTGATGAGAGTGCATATGAAACAATGGGAGATACTCTCAGCAAGCAGATTTCGGAGAAGGAAGACTGCGAGGTTGCAAGTACGCGGCTTACGACTTCTTCCGATGAGAATTTCGCTTATGCAACAATTACGGCGGAGTGTATTGAAAAAACCGGAGTGGAAAGAAAACTTCTGAAGGATGGATAAAATGGTAGAGAGAACTATAAGCGTGGAGAGACTTGAGCAGATGACCGACATCTTCGGCTCGTTTGACGAAAATATAGGAATCCTCGAGCGTGAGCTCGGGGTCACCGTTTTAAATCGCAATACAGAGCTCAAGGTGATGGGAGAGACTGACCGAGCTGACCGAGCCGTGAGGGTTATAGAGAGTCTGCTTGTTCTTTCTTCCAGAGGCGAGGCGATAAACGAGCAGAATATAAGATACGTTATCGGACTTGTTGAGGAGAATCGCGAATCGCAGATATCGGAGCTTGCGCGAGACATCATATGCATAACGACTAAAGGTAAGCCAATAAAGCCAAAGACCATTGGCCAGAAGGAATATATAAACGCGATAAATACAAACACAATAACCCTCGGCATCGGCCCTGCAGGAACGGGAAAGACATATCTCGCCGTTGCGGCGGCAGTGAACGCATTCCGCGAGAAGAAGGTAAATCGCATTATACTTACGCGCCCCGCAATTGAAGCGGGGGAGAAACTTGGATTTCTCCCGGGCGATTTACAGAGCAAGGTTGACCCGTACCTCCGCCCGCTGTACGACGGTCTTTATGATATGATAGGTCCTGAAGCTTTCCAGAGATATATGGAGCGCGGAACAATAGAGGTCGCGCCTCTTGCGTATATGCGAGGAAGAACGCTTGACGACTCGTTTATCATTCTCGACGAGGCGCAGAACACAACGCCCGAGCAGATGAAGATGTTTTTAACCCGTCTTGGATTCAACTCAAAAGCCGTAATAACGGGTGACATTACGCAGATAGATTTGCCCGACGGAAAAAGCTCGGGACTTCGGGATGCGATGCGTGTGCTTGAGGGCGTTGAGGATGTTGCTCAGTGCCACCTCACGTCAAAAGACGTTGTGCGTCACGCACTTGTCCAGAGGATAATCAACGCGTATGAGAAGCGCGATCGTGAAAGAGAAAAGAGAATTCAACAAATGAAACAGGGTGGAAAGAATGGCAGAGCATAGAATAACAATCGTAAACGAAACAGAAGATACAGCCTTTAACGAGACGATTGAGAGCGCAGTAAAGGCGGCTCTTGATTATGAAAAGGTCGAGCAGGGGTGCGATGTCTGCATTATAGTTACAGACGATGAGAACATCCGCGAATTAAACCGTGAGCATCGCGAGATTGACCGCGCGACGGACGTTCTCTCATTCCCGATGCTTGAGCTTCGTCCGGGAGAAGAGATTAAAGTTTCTCCGCTCGAGCTCGACGAAGAGACGGGTACGGTTATGCTCGGAGATATCGTTATCTCCTCCGAGCGCGCCCGCGCTCAGGCAGAAGAGTACGGCCACAGCGAGCTTCGCGAGGTGTCTTTCCTCACGGTACACGGAATTTTGCACCTCCTCGGCTACGACCACGAGCTTTCCGAAGAAGATGAAAAGCTCCACTTCTCACGTCAGGAAGAGATTCTCGACGCAATGGGTTTGCGGAGGTAGAAAATGCAGACGAAAGAGAAAACGGGAACTTTGCCGAAAAGCTTCCGCCACGCACTTGATGGGCTGTTCTCGGTTGTAAAAACCGAGCGAAACTTCAGAATACATATCTGTATGATGCTCTATGTCATAGCTTTTTCGCTTATCGGGCGTGTAGGATTTCAGACGTTTTTGAAGTTCCTTATCTGCTTCGGGGTTGTTTTCTCGGCAGAACTCATAAACACTGCAATCGAGCTTATATGCAATGAGATTACAACGGAGTACAACGAGAACATAAAAAAGATAAAGGACATCTCGGCAGGAGCTGTGCTTGTGGTTGCACTTTTTTCGGCAATCCTCGGTCTCTGTGTTTTCCTATCAAAGGAAGTTCTTTTTGCAATCGGAGAGACATTCGTTTCTTATCCGATAGTTCCGATATTAGTGTTCATCTCGCTTCCTCTTGCGGTTTGGTTTATAATAGGACGTGTTAAAAAATGACAAAAGGCGATATTTTTACGGTTAAAATTGAAAATTATACCTCTGAGGGGGCAGGTATCGCGCGCGTTGACGGCATGGCGGTTTTTGTTCCGCTCTCCCTGCGCGGAGAGACTTGCGAAATAATGATACTCAAGGTCGAAAAAAGCTTTGCTTATGCAAAGCTTATTCGCGTTATAGAAGCTTCTTCGGAGCGCATTGAGAGTGAGTGCAAATACTACCCGAGGTGCGGCGGTTGCACGATGTGGCATATGACGTACGCGGAAGAGCTTCGCATAAAAGAGGAACACGTGCGCTCGTGCATCGAGCGTATAGCAAAGGCTTCGGCGCCTGTTCTCCCGATAGTTGGAGCGGATGATGTACACCGCTACCGCAACAAGGCACAGTTCCCGTGCGGAAGTGATTTCACAAGCGGATTTTACCGTCCGAGAAGCCACGATATCGTTCCGTCGGATATCTGTCTTATCCAGAGCGAAGTGGCGGATAATATACGCCGTGCCGTTCATGAATGGCAGAGAATGTATAACATCCCGTCGTATGATGAGAAGAGTGGCAAGGGTACATTGCGCCATATCTACGTTAGAAACGGCGAGGGCGGAGCTCTCGTATGCCTCGTTGTTACAAAGCCACCAAAGAATACGGACGAGCTCGTTGCGCTTCTTAAGTCTGCTTGCCCCGACGTATGCGGGCTTGTCATAAACATAAATAAAAAGAACACAAACGTAATCCTCGGCGATAAATACATAACCGTCTGGGGAAAGGGAGAGCTTTCGGACAAGCTCTGCGAAAACAGCTTTGAAATTTCCCCTGCGGCGTTTTATCAGGTAAATCACGCGCAGACGCAAAAGCTTTATGACATAGCAACTTCTCTTGCTCTCCAAAACGGAGCGGAGACGGTTATCGACTTATACTGCGGAATAGGCACAATCACTCTCGCTCTTGCAAGAAAAGCGAAGAAAGTAATTGGCGTTGAAGTTGTCCCGCAGGCGATAGAAAACGCAAAGATGAACGCAAAGAAAAACGGGCTTTCCAATACGGAATTTTTCTGCGCAGATGCAGGCGAGGCGGCAAAAATGCTCGCTTCTCGCGGAGAGCGCCCCGACGCGATAGTTGTTGACCCACCGCGAAAGGGAATTTCGGAGGATGTCATCTCCGCAATCGGAAAAATGGCGCCGAAAACGCTTGTGTATGTATCGTGCGACCCCGCAACGCTTGCACGCGACATAAAGCTTCTTTCTGAAAAAGAGGGTTACACCGCAATCTCCGTCCAACCTGTCGATATGTTCCCGAGAACAAAACACGTGGAGACGGTAGCATTGTTGACTTTGGAGGAATGACATATGAAAAAGAACATTTTTATACTTGGCGATAGCTACTCGACTTACGGAGGATATATCCCAGAGGGGTATCACGCCTATTATACCGACGGAATGGAAATAATCCCTGTTGTAAGAGGGGTTGAGAAAACCTGGTGGAAGATGTTTGAAAAGGAGAATGATCTGAACATTGTCCTCAACGACAGCTTCTCGGGTTCAACCGTTTGCAATACGGTAAGAGAGTATCTTACGGTTGAAACGTCGTTTATCAGCAGACTCGATAAATACATAGCCGAAGGCTTCTTTGCTGAAAACAAAATCGACACAATGTTTATATTTGGCGGAACAAATGATTCCTGGATAGATGCTCCCGTCGGAAGCCTCAAATATTCGGATTGGACAGCGGATGACTTGAAATGTGTTCTGCCTGCATTTTGCTACCTGATTGACAGGGCAAAAGAAGTTGTTGAAGATATACTTGTTATCATAAACACCGAGCTGAAGAATGAAATCACCGAAGGCTTTATGGAAGCTTGCGAAAAAAATAACGTCAGATATTTATGCCTTAAGGAAATAGACAAGGAAAACGGGCATCCGACCGAGCTTGGAATGAAACAAATT
>JAZQSI010000144.1:0-5329 GCA_045629985.1 Eubacteriales bacterium | reverse complement strand
GCGATCTTAATCGCATCCGTCGCTCACTCTCTCAAGTCGCGACCGAGTATTGATTATATCACAGCACGCTCACGTTGTCAAGCACTTTTTTCGATTTTTTTCAAATCTTTTTTGTCGCTCTTTCAAGCTTTTCGTGCCCCCTCTCGCGAGGTGCTTTAATACTATACCACCTATACCCCCTCTTTGTCAACACCTTTTTTTGCTTTTTTTGAAAATTTTTTCAGCTTCGACATTTTGACTAAAATACCGCTCTTTTTCGCTTCTTCCATTTGTGTCTTTTGTGCATACGCATATATTATATATAATATGTAAGTTTTAAAAAACAGCGCCACACATCCGGATCGCGGTATATATCTTGCAACTGATGCCGAACACCATCACGGCTTCTTTTTGAATTTTGACGGTGTTGTTTCCGTGACACTTCTGAAAACCTTTCTGAAATGGTTTTCGGAATTGAAGCCAACCAGTCTGCTTATCGTAGAGATAGAATAGTTGCTGCTTTCCAGATACTTTATCGCAATATTGATTTTAATGGAGTTCAAAAATCCGACAGGCGTCTGCCCCAATTCTTTCTGGAACAGGTGGTAAAGAGTAGATTCGCTGACACAGCACTTTTTTGCTAATTCGCCGACAGAGAAATCGTTGTTCCAATTATCCGTAATATATTCAATGGCCGTTTGCAAAGTTTTGTCGTATGAAATATTCGATCTCACCATTTGAGGAAGCAGCTTTTTTAGCAGTTTATAAAACAGCGAATACGCTTCAAGCTCCTTGATATAGTCGCCGGACAACAGCTTGGCTATCTCTATCAGGTCGTTTCTGACCTCCTTGTCGCAACAAATTTTCTGCGGCTCATATTGAAACTGCTCATAGTGCATAAAGCAGCTCACATAAAGCACTTCAATCTCCGGGTTTCCGTGCCACTCGGAATAACAATAAATATTCTCCGGGATAAACACGATGTCCCCTTCGGATACGTTGAGCTTTTTGTTCAAATAGATATAGGTTCCGCAGCCTTTCATTATAACGCCGATTCGCGATTTCCTTTGATTGCTGTTGCCACGGCAAAAATGGTAGTTATCAAACACGTGCTTTGATGCGGAAAGCTCCGAAACGTATATTTTTCCGACCTGCATCTTTTTACACTCCCTTACTCAGCATAATTGCAGAATAGTTACTTTTTTTACAGTGTACCATATTGAATCGTTTTTTACAAGATGATACAATAAATAAAACTATTAGGCGAGCAGGAGGAAAAGAAAATGAAAGCAATTTTAGTAAACGACGACAGATCTCTCAGATGGGATGATGTCCCGAACCCTATTCTTGCAGAAGACGAAGTTTTGGTAAAGGTCGAATATGCGGCTCTCAATCGCGCAGACCTTATGCAGAGAGAGGGTGACTATCCCCCTCCCGAAGGCTGCCCGGAATGGATGGGGCTTGAGGTTTCAGGCGAAATTGTTGAAATGACAGAAGGCGCAAAAGCAAAATCAAATTACAAAATCGGTGATAAGGTTTGTGCGCTTCTCGGTGGCGGCGGTTATGCAGAATTTGTTTCTGTCAAATATGATATGTGCATGCCGGTGCCTAAAAATTGCACCATGGCGGAAGCTGCAGCGATCCCTGAGGCATTTGCAACGGCATACCTTAAATTGTTCGTTGAAGGACGCGCCAAAGCCGGAGATACCTTGCTTATGCAGGCAGGTGCAAGCGGACTTGCAAGCGTCGTTATCCCCATGGCAAAAGCATTTGGCTTGCGCGTTGTTACAACAGTCATAAGCGATCCCGAAAACATTAAACATCTCGGCGCTGACCTTGTAGTTGACACAAGGGTGCAGAATCTGCCCGAAGTTCTCAAAAAAGAAGAAGAGGAAGGCAGGGCGATTGATATTGCTATTGACTGTCTTGGCGGTCAGAACCTCGGAGATTGTCTGCCCTATGTAAAATACGGATGCCGTTGGATTGTAATTGCAGCTCTTGCAGGCGCAAATACAACCATTGAGCTTAAGAATATTTACAAGAAGAATATCAGAATCGTTGGCAGCACACTTCGTTCACGCACACCGGAAATGAAAGCTGAAATTCTTTCCAAGCTTGTCAGCGAGGTTTGGGGAAAGGTAGCGGTAGGCGAGATAAAGCCTACTGTGCACAAAGTTCTCCCGATCACGGAAGCCGAAGCGGCTCACGACATTCTTTACCGTGGTGAAAACGTAGGTAAGGTAGTTCTTAAAGTTCAGTAAAGAATTAACTAAATATTACAATTAAGGCGGTAATCCTTATTGGATTACCGCCTTGTGTTTTTAGGGGGTTATTTTATTAGTTTTCGAAAGAGAAGATTCTTACGATTTCGCCTTCCTCAAGCTGGATGATTGCGTTGAAGTCACCCTTTGCAATCTCCTGATTGCGCGGAACGGTTACAAGGTGGTTGCCGACGAATTCGCCGTCGTTGATTGTGATTATCTTGTAGCCGTCCTCAGAGAGGAGAAGTGAGTTTGTTTCATCTGCATCAAGTCTGCCGTCAGAGCCGAGGCTGTGAGCGGAGAGTGAGCTGTAGTAAATGAATCTGTCGCTTACGATATCAGCCGCGTTGACGTAGAAGAGACCTGACATCTTGCCCTGCGGGTCATTCATCATATTGGATGCAAGACCGCCTGCAGAGTCGATTGCACCGAGCTTGCCGTCTGCTGTGAGTGCGTAACGGACAACTGTGCCACTCTCGTAGTTCTTGATGTTGCCGATATATCCTGCACTCTCAGAGAAGATTGAGTTGTTTGAGAGGTCTGTTACATCGTCGATTGAGGTTACCTCAAAGAGGCCATCCTCGCCGATGAGCGTGAATTTCGCGTATGCCGCACCTGTTGAGACATTGTACATCTGCTTTCCTGAAACAACATATGCGATAGAGTCTGAGCTCTTATAAGTGATGTTCTCAAGGTTATCGCCGTGGGTAATTGCCGCCGCACGTACAGTGTTTGAATATCCCTTTGTGCTTACGAGCGCACTTCCGAGAGCATTGTTCACTGCTGCATTGTTCATTGAAAGGCCTTCGATTGCCTTCGACTTTAAGTCAACGAGATTTTCGAGCTTATATGCGCGAGCCTTTACGGGCTTGTAGCTCTCATCCTTATAGTCACCCTTGAGGTTGCCGTAGAGAACGAATACTATTGAGTTTTCATCGCCGTAGTAACGCTTTCCGTCGATTGAGACTGACTTATCAACGATCTGGTAGTTCTTGTCCGTGCTCGGGACGCGGATGCCTGCCTCATTTTCAAGAGCCTTCATATCCTGATGTGAGAGGTCAACCGTTCCGTCCTCACGGATGGAGTATTCAACAACCCAGCCAAAGCGTGCATTGTTTGCATAGTCAGATGCGCGGTCATTATCCTTGTGGTTCGGAGTTGATGCGTATCTTGTGTGGAACTTGCCGATTTTGTAAGTTCCCTCTGTGTTATCCGCAAAGCCAAGCTTTACGTATGCAACGTCGAGCTTTTCATCGTAGCTTGAGTTGAGGATTACTGCGATGTTTTCGCCGATTTCATCTGTCTCGGAAGTTTCGATGTCGAGAATTGTGTTGCCAAGTACACGATAGATTGTGCCTGCCTTCATCGCATCCTTATTGCTTGTGAAGAAAGCGGAGAGCGAGCCGTAGGAAAGGATCTGTCGGCAGAGATTCTCGTCTGCGAAGTATGCCTTTCCGCCGATTGTTACGGATCCATCGTCGTTAATGCTCTCAAGAGCACCGCGAACCTCGGAAACCTTTTCGATATTGAGCTTACCGTCGGCGAAGTAGTAAACAACGTAGTCGTCGCGCTTGATATCTTCGCTCATAATGACATCCTCAAAGTCGAGTGTTCCGACTCTCGGAAGAGTGATTGCCTTCTTTGATTCGCTGATTGCAGAAACCTGGCCGAAAGCGACTGAATCTGCACCGTTATTCATCTTGAACATATAAGAGAATGTCTTGCCGCCGTCGATTGATACGAATCTGTAGGTTGCAACACTGCCCTTGCCCATCATCTGGAAGAATGCATCGTTGCCGTTCGGGTGTGAAAGTGTGCCGCCGTCACGGAGAGTAGAGCTTGCAACATATGCAAACTGCGAGAAGTCGTTTGCTTCTGCCTTGTTGTGGAGCTCGTTGTAGCTTGCATTCTTTGCTACCTTATCTGCAGAAGAAGGTGCTTTGATCTGATACTCCTTACCATCTGCTGTGAAGGAGATATACGGAGTGATGGGAGATGTGCTTGTGGAGTTTCCGTCCGGCATCATCTTGATATCACTTGAGGTTACATCAAAAATCTTTGTGTCTGAACTTACAATTACATTTCCGATTACCTCTACGTTGTTATAGGCAAGGCTTACGTTGTTCTTGTCTGCCTTGAAGTAAACGTCAACCTTTGCACCGAGGAGACGGTCGGAAAGGTCGCGGTCAATCTTGATTGTTGAGCCAACCTTTGTTCCGTTTGTGTTCTGAGTTTCATAATAGATTATGCTTTCCTCAGAATCCTTCTCTGTTGTTGTGATTGCCGGACCGCTTGAGACTTTTATCTCTTCGCCTGCAGCATCCTTGGTAATTGCGTAGTTTTCATTTGCAACCACGATACCTGTTACATGCTTAAGACCCATTACCTGCTCACCGAGTGTCTGGTTCTTCTCGCCGCTTACTGCGTTGAACTGCGAGCCGATACCTGTTATCGGGCTATAGACGAAAATGGGAGCGAAGATTGCGTTGCGCATGAGCTTTGCAACAAGCTGACGTGATGCCGGAGCTGTCGGGTCGCCGCTCCAACCGTCAAAGAGTCCGAGCTCCATTGCCTTTGCAACAGTGTTTGCAGACCAGTTCTTGCCGATGAAGCCTTCCTTTTCTGCATTGCAACCGAGGATTACGAGAAGCATCTTCGATGCCTCGGCTACCGTTACGTTGCCGTTGGGGTTAAATTTGTTGTTGCCGACGCCTGAAACGATTCCCTGGTTGTGGCAGTAGTTGATATAACCCTTAGCCCATTTTACGTTTGCATCATTTTCAACATCCGTAAATGCGCTTGTCTGCCCTGCGAAGAGATCGCCTTCATCGTCTGCGCCGTACTTGAGCACGTATGCCATCTTGGCAAATTCTGCTCTTGTAATCTTGTCGTTCGGGCGGAAAGAGCCGTCGGGATATCCGCCGAGAACGCCGAGTTCAACGAGCATATTTACATCGTCCTGATAATTCTCATTAATGTCTGCTGCATCGGTGAACCCTACCGCACTCGCAAAAAGTGAGAATGAAAGCATAAACACAAGTGCGAGCGCAAGAACCTTCTTAAAGTTCTTCATGTTAGAATTCCTCCTT
>JAZQSI010000143.1:0-13576 GCA_045629985.1 Eubacteriales bacterium | reverse complement strand
CTGTGTGCATATCGCTTGTCGTTCCCTCACCATAGGTGAAGTCGGTGCCGTCTTTATAATAGACGATATCGTTTGAGAGATATACTGCCGAAGCTTTGTCGGTAGTAATCGCCGCGCCGCCGACGGTGATTGCCTCGTCTGACAAATGAATGAGAATCGCATCGTCCGAGATGCTTTTTGTGACTCTGCCCCCATTCATCGCGTTGTTGCAAGATGCAAGCATCAGGCATGCGAGGAGAAGCGGGATAAATTTGAATTTTTTCATTAAAATCACATCCTTGGAAAATAGTGTAGCATAAATATTTGGCGAATGGATGAAAAAATTGTAAACAAATAAACTTCGCTTTTTCGGGGAAAAATATCTCCGAAAGGAGAGATTTTATGGATAAAAAGAAAAAGACGGACGATTTGAAATTCGTCCGCGAGAAAACGCCGATAATAACAGAAGAGCTTTTTGAGATAGATTCGCTCGCTTCTGTGAACGAGTGTACGGGCATGGGAAAGATTTTTCCAAACTACGAGGGTAAGGACCTTGATGACGTTTTCGATAAAGCGGAAATAAACACAAAAAGACTTGAAAAGAATGAATGAGAACGGTCTCGCAATGTTGAATTTTGCAAAAGAATATGGTACTATGAATAAGCCGAGGGGGAATCCCTCGGCTTATTCAAGGAGTTACATATTATGGGAAAAACGCAAAATTTTACAGCGGGGAAAATTCTTTCTCCGCTTGTCCGATTTACGTTGCCGGTTCTGTTCGCACTGTTTTTGCAGGCGATGTACGGCGCGGCTGACCTTCTGATAGTAGGTCAGTTTGGCGGAGAGAATGCAGATGTATTCGTCTCGGCAGTATCCACGGGAAGTCAGATTATGATGACGCTTACCTTTGTTATAGTCGGTATTGCCATGGGGCTTACGGTATATGTCGGCGAGAAGATAGGCGCCGGCAGGGGAGAAGAAGCGGGCGAGATTATCGGAAGCGGTATAACCTTGTTTGCAATTATTTCGATATTCGCATCAGTTATAATGGTACTTGCTTCATCAGGAGTTGCGTTTCTTATGCAGGCACCGAAAGAGGCGTTTGACGACACGGTTTTGTATATCGCAATCTGCTCTGCCGGAATATTGTTCATTGTCGCATATAACCTTGTGGGCAGCATCTTCAGAGGAATCGGAGATTCAAAAATACCTTTGATGACAGTGGCAATTGCTTGTGTTTTCAATATTTTGGGAGATTTGCTTCTTGTTGCGGTTTTTGATATGGGTGCCGCAGGTGCCGCCATTGCAACTGTTTTTGCACAGGCGGCGAGTGTTGTTTTGTCACTTCTCATCATTAAAAAACGCAAATTGCCGTTTTCTTTTTCCCGTAAGTACCTTCGTCCGAAGGCTTCGCATATCAAGAAGATTTTAAAACTCGGAATCCCCATTGCTCTTCAGGATCTTCTCGTCAGCATATCGTTTCTTGCAATCCTTGCGATTGTCAATGATATCGGATTGATTGAGTCAGCAGGGCTTGGCGTTGCGGAAAAAGTATGTGCATTCATTATGCTTATTCCGTCGGCGTTTATGCAGTCGATGTCGGCATTTGTTGCACAGAATATCGGAGCGAACAGATATGACAGAGCGAAGAAAGCGTTGTGGTACGGCATCGCAACATCGCTTGCCGTTGCTATCGTAATCGGTTGCTTCTCGTTTTTCCGCGGAGACATACTTGCAGGAATATTTGCAAAAGATGCCGCAATCATCTCTCCCGCCGCCGAATATCTCAAGGCGTATGCAATTGACTGCCTGTTCACGGCATTTCTCTTTTGCTTCATCGGCTATTTCAACGGCTTGGGAAAGACCACTTTCGTTATGGTTCAGGGCATGATCGGAGGAATCTGCGTAAGGCTTCCCGTGTCGTGGTTGATGAGCAAGGTTGAGCCCGTATCATTGTTTCACATAGGTCTTGCAACCCCGATTTCCACCGTAATACAGATAATTCTCTGCGGCGCTGTTTATATCTACTTAAACGCAGAGCAAAAACGTTCGGGGAGAATTTGAAGTTTATACAATCTAAAGAACGAGGTCGAGAAAATGAAACTGACTTTTTATACACCGTCATATAAAAACGCTGAGGGATTTGGCGGCGCGAGCTTCGGCTTTGCAGGGGAAGAGGATGAAAATCTCACCCTCGCAAGAAGCTTTCCCGAAGATATTGGGGGCGTTTCCGTTTGCGGGTCATATAAAGATATTCTCGAGAATATTCCAAACGGAAAGTGGCAGGCAGGCGTTGTCCTTCTCGGGAATGCAGGCGGAGAGAATGAGTTTGTGCGCGCACTTTCAAAAAAAGTATCAGCTCCGCTCGTCGGCGGTGCGGGCGCGATCTGCCCAAAAACAGGGGATGGTGCGCTGATAACAGGCCGCGGCGAGGCGGCAGTTTTCCTCATATCGGATGAGCGGTATGACGTCTCCGTAATGAGCGAGAACGTCCATTATGATATCCTTGGTGAACACAAGATATCCTTTTCGGGAAGGTATATTGATACCGTTGATGGCGAGGACGCGCTCACATGGTATAACGACCAAAGGCAGAAATTCGGTATTGCCGAAAATGATTTCGAACATCTCACCCTGGCGGATAAAAATGGAATAAATGCACATCTCTCGGTACGTGACGGCAGACTTTTCTCGGGGCGAGACCTTGAGGGTAAAATGGATCTTCGCTACTTGCCGCGTGAGGCGGCGCAAGCGAGAATAGAGAAGTTCTACCGCGCCGATGAGGATGTGATTGTTTTCGGTTGTGCAGGTCTTAAGGCTACGCTTTCTGAAGGCATCCGAACAAACGCTCTCGGGCTCTTTATGTTCGGCGAGGTTTGCACCGTCGGAAACGTCAGCAACTTCGGAAATCTGATGCTATCAAAACTCATTTTGAAGAAGAAATAGAAAAAACACAGTATCCGTCCGGATACTATGTTTTTTATTTGAGATTGGCATCTATTTTTCTTGGGTTAAAAACTTTTCTCTGTACTTTGTTGGGGAATACGTCGTGCTCTTGCGGAACGCCTGAACGAAATAGCTTACGCTTCCATAGCCGCTCTTCAAAGCTACCTCTTCGATAGAATAATAATTTGAGATAAGCAGTGATATGGCGTTTTGCAAGCGAACGTATTTTAAATAATCTATGGGGGATAAAGAAAAACTCTTTTTAAACTCACTTCGCAGGTGTGAAGAGCAGATCGGGAGCTCGGCCACAAGTGAATTGATGTTGAAATCGGGGTTTGTGAAATTCTTCTCTATTTCCGCTTTTGCTTTCAGGACAGCAGGATTGATTTTGCTCTCGCTTTTCTTAATAAAATACTTTTCTATTTCCGCAAGTATTTTATAGAAGTATGAATAACATTCATAGTTATTTTCATTTTCGGTGGAATAGCTTGTCAGGACAAGGTCAAAGAGTTGTTGCAGATGTTGATTCGCATTCTCAATAACGAAAGGCTCGTTTGCAATATCTTCGTCCAAGGCATCGAAATGAATTACAATCATATTTGTGTCTTCAATTACTTCGGTAAAATAACCTTGCCTTTTTGGAATAAACGTAATACAGCCGGGTTTTGATATGAAGGTTTTCTTGTTGACAGTAAGCTCAATGGTGCCGTGCTTTCTGTATGAAAGTGAGTGAAAATGGCGACCGTCAACTTTTCTTTCCTTTTCCTTCGGAGATTTTACATCATATACATTCAACGAGATTATTGGCGATTTTATGTTGATGTTCATTTGACAACCCCCTGCTTTTTCTAATATTTTAACATGTTTGCTGCAAAAGTCAAGTGGCGAAAATATAAATTGTGTCGTTTTTTGTTATTGAATTCTCCTCGGAATGAATATATAATTTCCTTAGAAGGAGAGTGTTGATATTATGAAAAATCTGAAAAAAGAAATCGAAGAATTTGCAAAAAAGGAAGGAATAGACTTAATCGGATTTGCAGACAAGTTGCGCTTTAAGGGCGTTGACGACGGTCACAATCCGTTTTCGATTTTTCCTGAAGCAAAGACGGTAATTTTGCTCGGAAAAAGAATTTGCAGAGGTTCCTTGAGAGGAATTGAAGAGGGAACGAATTTCGGCGATTATCAGCTTTTTGGAAAGAATTGGCTTGAAGATGAGTTCCTCGCGCTTTCTGCATACAACCTTACGAATTTTATCGAGGAGCACGGCTGGGAGGCTGTTCCTGTTTTCCCGAACCCGTCCGATATTGAGCCGTCGGGAATTCCTGTAGCTGACGGAAAGCCCGCTCCGAATGTATATCCTGATTTTGATTATGCTGCTGTCGCGTGCGGACTTTGCAGTATATCGTATAACGGACTTGCTTTCTCAAAGGAGTTTGGTTCAAGACAGCGTTTCCACATGATTCTGACAGATGCGGAGCTTGAAAGCACACCGCTTTTGGAGGAAGACGTATGCAACGGCTGCAAGGCTTGCGCAGATGCTTGCCCGCTTGGTGCCATCAGCAAGGAAGAGACTGAAGAAATCGAGATTTGCGGCAAAAAATTCACTGTCGGAAAAATTGATTACAGTAAATGTAAAAACTGCGAGAACGGGGCAGTTGTCAATAGATTTTCTCCAAACTCAAAGCCTGACCGTATTGCGGCTTTGTGCAACCGTACCTGCATGTGCGGCCTGGAGGAAAGAGGCGTTCTCACAAATGTTTTTGAAAACAAGTTCCGCTACAATGAGCCGTGGAGCATCGGAAACAATAAAGCAAGCATAGACCACTCTGATGAGCAGGCAAATGTTTTGGGAGGTTCATTTTCAAAGAGCGGAAAGAGAGGTCATTGATTATGAAGCTGACATCTCAGATGATAAAAGATAAGGCGAAAGAGCTTGGAATTAATTGCATCGCAATAGGTAACATAGAGCGTTTTAAAAACGCACCAAAGCTTATGAGCCCGATTTCGTATTTCCCGAATGCCAAATCCGTAATTGCAATTGCAATGCCCATTCCGCGCGGTGCAAACCGAGGAATTGAAGAGGGAACACATTGGCACAACTACACTTTCTATACATACAACAAGTTAAACGCTTTTTTCAGACCGATTAAGACATATCAGCTTTCTTGCTTTATAGAAGATTGCGGATATGAGGCCGTTGCGCATTACCCCGCAGTTCCTGAAGGAAACGGAACGACCAGAAAGCCTGTTGCAGAAGGAAAGCTTCCGCCTGACGTTGTATGCAGCATCCGCGTGATTGCTGCAGGCTGCGGTCTCGGTGAGATAGGTTGGTCGAAGGTATTTCTCACGAAGAAATACGGTCCGAGAGTTCGTCTTGGTTTGATTTTTACAGATTGCGAGCTTGAGCCGGACCCGATTATGGATACCGGAACTCTCTGCCTCCACTGCGGTGCCTGTGCAAGAGGTTGCCCCGGTGGTGCAATTCCTGACCCGAAGGATGAAAATGCGCGCATTGAGGTTGACTTCGGCGAGAAGAAAATCTGGTTCGGTGATGTCCAGATGGGAAGATGTACGCTTTCGCATCACGGTATGAACAACGAGTGTTCACCGTTCCTTAAAAAGGAATTCCCGAATATGGCATTCGACGTCAGAAATTCCGAAATGACGGAAGAAGAAGCATATATGATGTGTTATTCCATGGCAGGTGCAAAATGGGGAAGGAAACCCGGAAATCACGCTGTAATGGACTACTACAATTATATAATTGAACATACGGGATATTTTGCGATATGCGGCGCAAGAGGTTGCATACGCTCATGTATGGATGTAATGGAAAAAACGGGAAGAATAGAACAGACATTCCATAACAAGTACTTCAAAAAGGGCAGATGGCAGCTTCCGCTCCATCCTGAGAAGCCTTCAAAGGGCGTCAATCCGTACAGAGAAGAATATCTGGACGAAAAGTATCCGGGAATCCGTGATAACGAATATGAGAAGAAAGAGTAATTATCTTCGTAAGGTGTAAGAAATGGAAGTAAGTGCTGCAAAAAAACTCTTAAAGGAAAACCCTGTTTTTTGGTCAAGGCTTGGGTTTTGTTACGACCCACCACTCAAAAATGAATTTGGAAGACCGCTTGTGTTTACGGAAGACCTTGGCAGGTACGGAAAGTACCACAGAAGTTTTTCGAGCATCGGTGTCAAAATCCACACGTGCATTCTCCATTCAGGGTGGGTTGGTATTGATGAATACGACTATTCTTTGACGGACAGAGTTCTTGACGAGGTTTTCAGAGACAGTCCTGATTGCTACTTTATTCCGAGAATCAAGCTTAATGTTCCGATTGATTGGTGCGAGAAATACCCTGAAGAGGTTTTCGTTTACCACGGCGGACCTGAAACGGCAGATGAGATACGCGCCCTTGTCGGAACATTAAAGCAGGATTACATCGGATACGAAGCGCCAAACGGATACTATATGGCAGGGGACTATGTCGATACAAGGCCGAATGTCGGCGGACTTATCGCAAGGCAGAGCTTTTCGTCGAAAAAATGGAGAGAAGATGCAACAGTTGCACTTGAAAAGCTCATTGAAAGGCTTGAGAAAAGCAAGTATGCTGACAGAATCATAGGATACCACGTCGCATACGGAGTGAGCGGTGAGTGCATCCTTTGGGGACGTGCGTCCGAAAGGTATGGAGATTACGGAATCTCTCACAGAAAGGCGTTTTTTGATTGGGGAATCAAGAAATACGGAAGTCGCGAAAAGCTCGCGGATGTGTGGGGGCAAAAAGAAATTAACCGCGATAATGTTAAGCTCCCGAGCCCTGATGAGAGATATGCAAAAAACGATACGATAGAAGACTTTTTCAGGGGAAATGACAATCAGACCATTGCGACTGACTTTGATTATTTCATCTCGGAAATCAATGCCGATACGATTGAGCACTTCGCAAAGGTAGTTAAAGAAAAAACGGAAGACAAGCTGGTAGGTGCGTTTTACGGATATTTCATCCATACCGACAACCCTTCGTACGCAGGGCATCTCGCGCTTGACAAACTTCTTAATTCACCTTATATTGATTTTTTTGCAGCACCGAAGTCGTATTACAGAAACCTTGCAGGCGACCCCGGCGGAATAATGTTGCCCACTCAATCCGTAAACCGAAAAAAGCTGTGGCTTGACGAGCTTGATAACCGCACACACCTTGCGCATGGTGTGGAGGAAGAATGGGCTTCAAAAAATCTTGCAACGACAAGAACCGTTTTCTGGCGAGAATTTGCAAAGAATCTTGCGGATGACTCAGGTTTCTGGTGGATGGACCTCGGCGGCGGTTGGTTTGATGATGACGATATTATGAATGAGTTTTCATCGCTTGTCAGAACAAATGAAGTTATCAGAAAAAAAGAGCATAAAAGTGTGGGCGATATACTGGTCCTCGTTGATGAGGATTGCATCAACCACATGAACATAAGCTCAGATTTAAGACTCGGCTTTATGGAAGATTTCCTCTGCGAGCTTCACATGACGGGATGTATATCGGATGTATATCGTCTGCGCGACCTTGAGGAGCTTAATATCGAGCAGTACAAGCTGATAATTTTTGCATACACCTTCAAAATTGACGAAAAGACAAAAGAAGTTATCGCAAAAATCCCAAAGGATAAGACTCTTATGTTCAACTACGCCGCAGGTGTTATTTCGGATAATGGGGTTTCACTTGAAAATGTATCGGAGCTTACGGGTATAAGTGTTTCTGAAGCTGACGCGAGCGAATACAGTTTTCCTGCTCTCAAAATAGAAGTAGGCGCAGACGTCGAAGTTCTTCATTCCTGCAACGGTGTTCCGTGCGTTGCAAAGAGGTCCGGAAAAAACGGCGGCGTTAATATCGTGAACGCAAAGCCGTTTGCCGACAGAACCCTTCTTCGTAAAATTTGTGAAGATGCAGGTTGCCATACGTATGCACCTGCAGGTAATACCGTGTACGGTGACAATCGGTTTATCGGAATTTTTCCGTCCGAAGACGGAGAGACCCCGATAACTCTAAAAGAAAAGGGAGACTACGAAAATGCCGCAACGGGTGAGGTGTTTGAGAATACCGCGAGCCTCTGTCTGAAACTCGGTGTAACAGCTCCCATCGTTCTGATCAGGAGAGGTTGAGGCTGTTTTCTGCCGACGGTGAGCCGACCAAAGATACTACCAAACCCGACTAAACACGAATAGAAACAAATGTCGCATCTCGTGTAGAACAAAGGAAAAAGCCTTGGTATGTTTCCATACCAAGGCTTTTTGAAAAAATGGAGTTTTTGCAGGTTTGATGTGAATCATCCCGGTAGGGATACGTGTCTCTCAAGTTTCTTTTTAGAAACAAAGTGCGCGATAATGAGTGCGGAGAAGCCTCCAATGAGTTTGCCGACAATCATTGGAAGCGCAAAGGAAGAGTCAAACGACAGCGCAAAGGCAAGATGATCGCCGAATACGTATGCCGCGCTCACTGCAAACGCCATATTCATAATGCGTCCGCGCGATGTATATTCGCCCATCATCGAAAATACAGGGATTGAGTTTGCAAGACTTGTAACAAGGCCGAGCACAGCTCCGTTATCAATTTCGAGAAGCTTTCCAAGCTTCTCGAAAACTTTCTCAAAGAGCCTTGAGATAATTGAGAGAAGCGGAAAGACGCCTGCAAGAATGATAACAATATTGCCGATTATTTTAAACGAATCCTCAAGCGGAGCGGTGTTTCTTATTATCTCAAAGCCGCAAAGCGTTTTGATTATGCCGATTCCGAGCCCCACGGTAACGAGCACCATAAGAAGCTTGCCAACGATGCCGAGAAGCTTTCTCACAAAATCGGGCGCCTTCACAAGACCGAGGCAGATGAGTGCGGAGAGAACGATTATCGGCGCGGTGTTGAGAAGAAGCGGAAGAAACTCAATGCCGATGATAAGTCCTGCGACGAGGCAACCGAGCGGGATCGTTGCAATTCCGCAGAGAAGGCCGACGAGAATATCGTCGTGGTATTTTTTGTCTACCATCTGGAGCGAGAGCGGAATGACGGGGCAGAGCGTTGCACCGAACATCGAGGCAACGACAATGCCGTTATATCCGCGCATCTTAACGTCCTCCGAAAGCTCATATGCCATGCTCGCTCCTCCTGCATCGCTCGGGAAGAACGTCGCAACCATCGAGAGGTCGATATGGAGAAAATCGAGCATAGGGTGGAAGATAAAGGAAATCCCATCCGCAAGAACGGGCGAGAGGACTATCATTCCCGACATTGAGAGAATAAGCGGCCCTGCGGTAGAGATTCCGCGGTCGAATTCGTCGCCGAGTTTAAACTTATTGCCGAAAACCTTATCTATCACCGCAAGAACGGCGAATACGGCAAAAATGTATTCAAGCTTCATATTATTCGAAGAATGACTTTAAGAACTCTGCAACGGTTGTGTTCTCCGCAACTGCCTCGCACATCCAGTAGAAGTTGTACTGATTTCCGCAGAGGTAGTTGATATAAACGTTGCCGTTGAAGTCGCAGAGGTCGGGGTCAGAGTTGTTTATGTTGCAAGCCGTCTTGATTTTTTCAAGATTCTCTTCCGATACGATGCCTGCGTGAGAAGAGATAAGCTTGTCTTCGTTTGAAGGCATAAGGAAGGGGTTGTAAACGCTTGTGTACCATGTTTCAAGGTCGCGTGAACGGTGGAGAGAGTTTGTAAAAATTCGCATCGGAAGCCACTCGCAGGCAAATGCGTAGTACCAGCCGTCGTAGTAGCCGAGCCACGGGCCTCCCGTGTATCTTTCTTTGGTAAGAGAATATTTTTCGGGGTCGAGGAATGTCCAGTTTTTCATATCGGGGCTTGTTGCGAAAACGTGGGTGAATCTTTTGCCGAGAATCTCAGCCGGCTCGCTTGATTCCATAAGGATAACGTAACCGTCAGGACCCTTTGTGAGACCTGTGTTGTAGTAAACCCAGCCGGGGTTTGTGAAGAGGTCACGATCAGTCCAGTTTATGAGGTCAGTACTCTCATATACGCGTATGGTGTCGCGGCGGTTCATATCAACGCCTGTTACGTAAATCTTTCCGTCATCAACAAATGCCGCGTGGAAGTAAATATCGGGAGCAAAGTATGAGAGATACTCGCCCTTTTCAACGTCGAGAATCGCAGCCTGTCTGATAATGGAGTGGTTTGTTCCGCAACCGGGGTCAACAAGCTCCATGCGCATAAGGCGACCGTTCCATACAAACGGTGTCATCTCGCCGCTCATACTGCAGATACCGAGCTTCTTTACTTCGGGATACCCGTGAGGCATTTTGGTATTTTCGTCATATAGAATTTCTTTCATTGTAAAGACCTCCTGTAAGGATATACTGTAATTATACAATTTTCCCTATGCTTTTACTTGTAATATAATACTGAAAAATATAAATATATTATCATTTTGAGTTTGTATATGTGATGACTTCGTGATATAATGAGTAAAAACAAGAAAAAATTATGATGGCGGTGATTTTTTGAACACTCTTTTTTACGAAGCCGAAAAGCGAGGTACGCCCGATTTTCCGATAGAGTTTTACAGCGTCGGAAGCTCTCACCCGCGCTACCGTATGAGAACACAGTGGCATAATGACATAGAGATTGACCGCGTGGTAAGAGGAAAGCTCACCTTCCGCTTAAATGACGAGCAGTTTGTTATGGAAGCGGGAGATAGCGTGGTTATCCCGGGTGGAGTTGTTCACAGCGCAGAGGGCGAAGATTGCGAGTATGAGTGCATAGTTTTTTTGCCGACGGTGCTTTATGCTACGCAGAAGTTGCGAAGCACCGTCCGTTCAAACCTCAAGAAACCCGTGTTTTTGAAGGATGACGAAGACGTAAACGAGCTTTTTTGCAACATGAAGAAAGACAGCTGTGATTTCGGCATAGTAGGAAGCCTTTATGCAGTAATTCAAAAGGCGCTCTCGGGGCAGCGGTCATCTGCGGTAAACGGAACGGAGTACGGCGTTGAGAGGATAAAGCCTGCGATAAGTTTTATAGAAGAAAACTATATGCGCGACATATCTCTTTTGGAGCTTTCCAAAACCTGCTCGATGTCCCCGAACTACTTTTGCCGGTTCTTCAAGGAAGTGACGGGGCAGACGGCGGGAAAATACATAAACGCATCGAGAATTGAAGCGGCGTGCAAAAAGCTTATCGAGGGAATGAGTGTTACGGATTGTGCATTCGCCTGCGGCTTCAATGATGTGAGCTATTTCATTCGTGTTTTCAAGCGCGAGACTTCACTTTCGCCTAAAAAGTACGCGGAAAAGTATATAAACTATAAAAAGAAGCAGGGTTAACCTCTGCTTCTTTTTATAGTTTCGGCCTGTGTTTTTGTCTGAATTCCCTTGGGGTAAGACCGTATTTTTTCTTAAAAGAAGCGTAAAACCAGCTTGCGTTCTCAAACCCGCATTCATAGCAGAGGTCTGTTATTGAGAGGTTGGTGGTTATCAGCATATTCGCGAGGTAGTTGAGCTTTATTTCAGAGAGAAACTCGGTTGGGGTGACGTTGTAGTGTGTTTTCAGACAACGGCAGATGTGCTCATCGCTCTTGTTGCAAAGCTCGCGGAAGCGGGAGACACCACCGAGGAAATTTTCAGGGTGGTTCATTTTCTCGACCGCACGTCGAAGCCAGGTCGGCACGTCGCTTGAGGCGAGCGCAAATGAGCTGAAGTATGAAGTGAAAAGCTCAAAGAGAATTCTCTTGAAAACGAGTTTTCTTTGAAGAATATCGGCAAGATCGGTGCCATTGAGCGTGTTCATGAGCTCAAAAAGCTTTGTCTTCTCACCACGGCTTAAAAAAATCGTTGGAGGATGAGGGGTCTCCATCAAGGTAGCAATATCAACAACGTCTGAAATATACGGCAGAAGCTCGTCGAGAACGGTCTTTGAAAAGGAGAGGTTTGCAAAAACATATTCGTCGGAGGTGTTCTTCGTGTAGAGGTGGATGTCGCTTGGGCGCATAAAAACAAGACTCCCCTCAGGGAGGGTGGTTGTTTCTCCGTTTGCGGTATGGATAGCTTCACCCGTAACGGTGAGAAAGAACTCGTAATAGTCGTGACTGTGCAGTTCCAGAAGTTCTGTCTTACTGTGGGCACAGTGATATCTAAAACCCGTATCGCTGTCGATATGAACCGTTTCTTTATATAAAACAGGTTGCATGAAAACCACCTCCGATATCAAGATACCATATATTTTGCATCAAGTCAATGGTTTTATCGAAAGGATATGCGTGCTATAATTTAAGCAAAGCTATAAAAGGGGCAAGACTAATGAAAATCAAAAATTGGGTAATGAAATTTCACAATTTCGAGGATATGGAATGCACTACACCGTGCTCAATGTACGGAGTGCTCCTTGAAAATAAGAAGATTGAGGACCCGTTTTACGGCACAAATGAGGAAGTTTACTCAAAGCTTTCTGACTACCCATGCACATTTACGGCAAAGTTTGATGTGGAAAAGATATCAAACCACAACGAGCTTGTCCTTGCAGGAGTTGACACGGTCTGTGATATATACTTAAACGGTAAAAAACTTGCAAGTACAAAAAATATGCACAGAACCTACACCTTCGAAGTAGGAGAAAAACTCCGCATAGGAGAAAACGAGATTGCTCTCAGAATCTCTTCGCCGACAGAATATCTGAGGCTCATGGAAAGCCGCCATCACGTCTTCGCGGATAAAGTCTGCATCCCCGGTGTTTCTCATCTCCGCAAAGGCTTCTGGATGGGCGGTTGGGACTGGGGTCCCTGTCTTCCCGATATGGGCATTCACGGCGAGGTTTTGCTCAATCAGTATGAGACTGACGTGATTGAAGACTTCTTCATCCGTCAGATACATAAGGACGGGAAGGTAACGCTTTCTTTCTCGCTTTGTACGAAGCATAACGAAAAAGACCTCACCGCAACCGTTTTTGTTGACGGCAAGTCCGTCACGCTCGAAGACGGCAAGGGCGAAATTACGATAGACAACCCGAAACTCTGGTGGCCACACGGCTACGGCGAACAACCGCTTTACGAAGTCTGCGCCGAGCTTTCAAAGAACGGAAAGGTTATCGACACGGTAAAAAAGACTGTAGGGCTCCGCACGCTTACCGTTTCGACTGCAAAGGACAAGCACGGAAATGAATTCTGTTTTGTCGTAAACGGCGTAAAGGTTTTTGCAATGGGCGCAAACTACGTTCCGCAGGACAACATGCTCTCCCGTATCACAAAGGATAAGATTGATGCACTTATTGATGCTTGCGTTGATGCAAATTTCAATGCAATTCGCGTGTGGGGCGGCGGATATTACCCGTCGGAGGACTTTTTTGACGCATGTGACAGAGCAGGACTTCTTGTCTGGCAGGATATGATGATAGCGTGCGCAAACGTATGGCTTTCGGACGAAATGCGCGAGGAATACATAGCAGAGTTCACCGAGCAGATGAAACGCATTTCTCACCGCGCATGCATCGGTATCGTCAGCGGCAACAACGAAATGGAATGGTACGTCTGCAACACCGAGGGAGCCTGTGAAAACTACACGGAAAAGCTTGACCACCTTGAGCTTTACGAGAGAATTTCTCCGAGCCTTCTTTCAAAGTATGCTCCCGATACGTTCTACTGGCCGAGTTC
>JAZQSI010000142.1:0-6924 GCA_045629985.1 Eubacteriales bacterium | reverse complement strand
CATTAAGGGGTAACGTGCACATTGCCCCTTAATAATCGTCTCTTCAAGCACGCAGGTTAACTGTGTGCTTTTTTCTTTTTTGTTTGAAAATGAAAACCACCTATGCAAAAAAACGCATAGGTGGTTAATTTTTATTCCGTTATCCGATTATTGCGCGGTGGAAAACTTTCTTTCCTTTTTTAATCTTTACTCCTGACTTGAGCGCATCTTCCGTGACAACGAAGTCAGCTGCATCTACCTTCTCGCCGTCAAGTGAGACGCCACCCTGCTGGACAAGACGTCTTGCCTCGCCCTTTGACGGACAGAGACCGCAAAGAGTGAGAAGATCAAGGATACCGATGCCCCCTGCAGCATCTGATGCCGAAATCTCGGTTGTCGGCATATTGGAATCATCGCCGCCGCCTGAGAAGAGGCTACGTGCAGCTTCCTTTGCCTTACCTGCTTCCTCTTCACCGTGAACAAGAGCTGTAAGCTCGTATGCCAAAAGCTCTTTCTTCTCGTTGATACGGCTATCATCCCACTTTTCAATCTCATCAATTTCCTCAACGGGAATGAATGTGAGCATACGGATGCACTTCATAACGTCAGCATCATCAACGTTTCTCCAGTACTGGTAGAACTCAAACGGACTTGTCTTGTTCGGGTCAAGCCATACAGCACCGCGTGCGGTCTTTCCCATCTTCTTGCCCTCGGAATTGAGGAGAAGCGTAATCGTCATCGCGTGAGCATCTTCTCCGAGCTTCTTGCGGATGAGCTCCGTACCGCCGAGCATGTTGCTCCACTGGTCGTTGCCGCCGAACTGCATATTACAGCCGAACTTCTGATACATATAGTAGAAGTCATAAGACTGCATAATCATATAGTTGAATTCAAGGAACGAGAGCCCCTTTTCCATGCGCTGCTTGTAGCACTCTGCGCGAAGCATATTGTTGACAGAGAAGCATGCGCCAACCTCGCGGAGAACATCGACATAGTTAAGCGGAAGGAGCCAGTCAGCATTATTCACCATCATAGCCTTGCCCTCGCCAAACTCGATAAAACGCTCCATCTGCTTCTTGAAGCAGTCGCAGTTGTGCTGGATTGTCTCCTGTGTCATCATCGAGCGCATATCGGTACGTCCCGACGGGTCACCAATCATAGCCGTACCTCCGCCGATAAGAGCAATCGGGCGGTTTCCTGCCATCTGAAGACGCTTCATAAGGCAGAGCGCCATAAAGTGACCGACATGGAGAGAATCAGCCGTGGGATCAAAGCCTATATAGAATGTTGCGCGACCGTTGTTGACAAGCTCACGGATTTCTTCTTCATTCGTAACCTGAGCGATAAGTCCACGCGCAACGAGTTCTTCATAAATCTTCATAAAAAACAACCTTCTTTCGTGTTTCTAAACCAAGATATACTATATCATACATAGCGAAAAATTTCAAGTGGATATAAAAATACCGCAGTCTTACGGCTAAGACTACGGTGCAAAATTGTTATTTTTTTAACAACCCAACATATTTAGTTTACCACACCTTAATATGCAAAGTCAACACAATTCTCACTTCCTGCGAAAAGTTCTGTGTTTTGCATAAAATGCGGCTCTGAACTTTATGTATTTTACTAATTGAAATGACGGTTCTAAAATGCTATTATATAGACAAAGAAAGGGTGATACCGATGTTCAAGTAAAACAAAGGGTCATCAGATAAAGGGATAGATAAAACGAAACGACAATTAAGTCGCCTTTATCAAAAAGACCACCCTCAAAAAACTGTCTCCTTCGAAGTTGAAGAGAAGAAGATGCACCACGGACGCTCCACAACTGGTTAAGTTTTGCCGAATGATATAAATATTCGAGTTTTGGAAGTGGCAAAAGGCATCAAATAAGCAGAAGGACACAGATTCAGCAGAAAGAGAGGTTAAATTGATGTTAGATATCAAGAGTGAACAGAAATAACCCTCGGATGTGATGTAAGGTGAAAGATTACATCAGCCGGGGGTGTTTCTATATTCTGATTCCGCAGGCAACGCCAAGGCTCTCCCCTGCTCTTGCCTTTTCGATAAACGCACGCTGCAGAGACGTGTTCTGCGGCAGCTCCTCAAGCGACGTGTTCTCATCATCGGGGAAAATCCAGTATTTTACTTCTGCGAGGTCTTCTGAGACCTCTATTTTTTTATATTTTTCTGAAAATTTTATTATACCCGAAGTCTTCGGAAGCACTTCCTCAAGCCATGGGTGCAACATCCAAGAATGGCAGAGAAAAATTATCTTCTCCAAGCCAAAATGCTTTTTAAAGAACTCACGTGCCTGGCGGTACGCTTCTTCGCATCTTTCCTCGGAAAGCTTTTCGTATCTCGGAATGTGAACGGAAATGTGAGTGTCTCCCTTTTTGAGAATTACGCCATCGACCTCACCGCAAAATTCGCTGTCATAACGAATCTCAAAGTTAAGCGCACCGAGAGAGAAGAGACGACCGTCGATGGAGAAGCGCATCCACAATCGGTACTTATTCTGCTGTATTCCGTATATACCAAGTTCTTTGAAGCAAAGTCCGGCTATCGTCTCAATCTCGCGACGAACGGTGTCAAAGAAGATAGTGTCGGAAATATTTTTTTCGCGGTAGAGCGAATATATTCGGACATAAAGAAGGGCATAGATATAAAGATTGAGTTCTTCTGCCGTGATGTTCTCAAGCTTTGCAACGGTCGCGATAGCTTCTCCGAATGCTTCATCACCGCGGTCGTAGCTTTCAATCAGAGCGGAAAGACTTTCTCCAAAGTTTTTCCATTCTCTGTTATGTATCTTAAAGAGCGTTTCGACGATGCCGCGAGACAATCCGCACTCTCTTATAATTCTATCAAAATCCATATTGCCCTCCTTGTTATGAAAGAATGGTACAAAAAAAGCAAGTCTTCTGACTTGCTTTTTCGTGGTGGACGATAACGGACTCGAACCGCTGACCCTCTGCACGTCAAGCAGATGCTCTACCAGCTGAGCTAATCGTCCAAACCGAACATTAGATATTATAGACTAAAGATAAGCTTTTGTCAAGACTTTTATTTGTAAAATCCATCTTTCCATATTCCCTGTCTGTGTGCCGACGGGGTTACTCCAAAGCGTTTTTTATACTCCGAAATAAAGAAGGAGGTCGTGTTATATCCCAAGCTGCTTGCAACATCACATATTTTCATTTCCGTGGATACAATCAGGTCAGACGCGCGCGCAAGCCTCATTTCTTTGAGCATTTTAAACGGAGGCATCCCGCTTTCTTTCTTGAAAAACCTTATGAAATAGCTTTTTTCAAAATTTGCAACTTCTGCAAGCTCATCGAGTGTGATGCGGTTTGAGAGGTTTTGTCCCATATAGTTTATAACTTTTTCCATAACATCGTTGCCGTTTTTTTCGTGCATATACTTTTTATGCGCGACCTCAGCGTTCAGGATGAAGATTATTTCATCAACGAGGGAATGCGCCGCGCTTGATGAGAGCGAAGGAGTGCGAATAAGCTTTTCGTACAACTCAAACAGCATATACGGATTTCTCGGGTGCATCACATCGGGAAGCGCGCATATAAGCTCATTGTCCGTGAGCGGCGCAATTTTACCGGGGACATTTCTGCTGTACATCACATCATTTTTGCAGGAGGAAAAATCGAGAGTCAGAAGATAAGACTTCTGCAGACCGAAAGCAGAAACCTCGCTGCCCGGCGCTCTCACAAGAACATCCCCGCGCTTGAGTTTGTATGTCTTATCGTTATATGTATATATTCTGTCATCCCCACATTCAATGTCTATTTCGTAATTCTTCACAATTCTCTTTTGTGCAACTCCGCCTTGCGAAGCAAATGACCTTGCTTCAAGTATGGTTTTTTTCATTTCTCTCTCCCGCTTCTTTTTCTTTCATTATGCCTCACTTTGCAAAATAAGTCAATATACTTATATTAAAAAACGATATATTTGATTTACCATACATTAACAAACATATATAATTGTATTTAAGAGGTGAGGCAGATGGAGAACGGGCTTGAGTTAATTTACGCTTCTCCGCTTGAAGCCGGAGAGAATCCACTGTGGGATTCAAGAAACGATACATTTCACTTTCTCGACATACTCGGACAAGCTATATACAAAATGCGCGGTGCTGATGTCAGAAAAACTGAACTGCCCCAACAGATAGGCTGCATCGCTCTTTGTGAAAACGGCGATTTGCTTTTAGGGCTCCAAGACGGTATTTACCGCCTTGATAATAGCGGAAAGATGGCCCTTGCTCATCAGAAAATAAAAATCAAGGGCAGACGCTTCAACGACGGCAAAGTCGGGCCCGACGGTGCGTTGTATGTCGGCACGACAGACTATAACGGCAACGGAGCCTTTTACAGACTTCGCGACAATGTTCTAACAGAGCTTTTTGACGAATGCGCATGCTCAAACGGAATAGACTGGACGCGCGACGGCAAGAGAATGTATTGCATCGACTCGCCAAAACAAATGGTAGAAATTTTTGATTTTGATGCGTCCTCGGGGACGCTTTCCGACAGAAGGAAGTTTGTTGATATCCCCGCCGAATGGGGCCTTCCCGATGGAATGACGCTTGACGAAAACGACAACCTGTGGGTAGCGCTCTGGGGAGGTCACAAGGTTATACATATTGATAAAAAAACCGGTGAGATAACAGACGAAATATATGTCCCTTGTCCCAAGGCTTCGTCGTGCGCTTTCGGCGATGAGGATTTGTCAAAGCTTTATATCACGACCGCCGCGAAGGACGACCTTTCCTCTTTCCCCGACGCGGGAAGGATTTATAAGATCGATGTCGGCGTGCGCGGAAAAGAAATAAATTATTATAAATGGTAATTAAATCAAAGGGTGGTTTTTTATGAAAAGTGTTCTTATAACGGGAGCTGTGAGAAATTCAGGGCTCGGAATCGCAAAAAAGTTTTTGAAGGAAGGCTGGCAAACCGTAATCACCAGCCGAAACGAGAGCGACGCGAAAGCGGTTGCCGCAGAGCTTGAAAAGGAATTCGGCGTTCCCTGCTTCGGCTTCGGATATTCTCCGCTTGACGCCATAACCGATACAGAAAAACTGTTTGACAAAATCGAGGCGGCAGGCATCGAGCTTGATTCGGTTATATGCAACGCCGCAGACCTCGGACGGTGGATGAACCCGCTTACGGTAGACCCCGTGGCTTGGCAGAACGTGCTTACAACAAACGTCGTCGGCTATTTTATGCCTGCCCGCGCGGCGGTCAACCAGATGATAAGAACGGGAAAGGCAAAAGGCGCAACAATAGTTTTTGTCGGTTCGATAAACTACAAGGATGCACTTCCCGAGCGCAGCGGATACGTTGCAAGCAAGGGCGCGATTGCTTCTATGACAAAGGCTCTTGCGCTTGATTTTGCGCCGTATGGCGTGCGCGTAAACTGCCTCGCCCCGGGTGCTATATGGACAACGCGATATGAGGATGAATATGACGCGGCAGAGGTTGAAAGCAGAAAGAAGAAGATTCCGCTCGGAGAATTCTCAACCAAAGAAACGATGGGCAATAACGCATACTTCCTCGCAACCGAAGCTTCTCATCCTATGACGGGCTCCGTCCTGATTGTTGATGGCGGCTCCGATGCCATTATGAGCGGTTGTTTTTAGGGAGCTGTAAATATGAAAATAATTTTAGGTGCAATCAAAGAGTTTAACGACGATGCGCTTCTCATGGCGCGTCAGCTCGGAAGCGAAGGTTTCCACTTCAACACGCCGCCCATCGCAACAAGCGACGAAGACTTCTGGACTGTCCGCGCCCTTAAGTGGCTTCGTGAATACACAGAGAAGTTTGAGCTTAAGCTTGAAATGATTGAGAATGTTCCGATTCGCTTTTTTGAAGCGATTATGCTCGGCACAAGCGACAGGGACGAAAAAATAGAGAATTACATCAAAACCATAAGAAATATGGGCGAGGTCGGAATTCCCATCCTCGGTCATCACTTCTGTCCGACGTGGGCATGGCGCACAAGCATCACCCATCCTGCACGCGGCGGGGCGAAGGTTTCAGCTTTTAACAGCGAGCTTGCAAAAGAAGGCAAACACGCTTACGCGGTAAGCGCAGAGCATATGGCGAGATTCGGCAAGGAGATTACCCCTCCTACAAAGGAAGATTTGTGGAGAAACTATGAGTATTTTATAAAAGCTGTTCTCCCCGAAGCAGAGAAGGCAGACGTCCGACTCATAATCCATCCGTCAGACCCTCCAATTGAGAATGTTGCAGGCGTTGACAGAATTTTCATCTCCCCCGAAGACCTCCTCCGCGCCGATAAGATGACATCAAGTGATGCGTGGGGAATCAACTTCTGTATGGGAACTTTTTCTCAGCTTGGCGGCGAAGAAACCGTTATGCGCGTTATAGAAGAATTTGTTGCGCGGAACAAAATCCATATGGTTCACTTCAGGGATGTTCAGGGAACGGTTGACGATTTCTGCGAGTGCTTCCCCGGCGACGGCAGATATAACCCTGCAAAGGTTATGCGGGCATTAGTGAAGAACGGATACAAGGGGCTTGTTCTTGATGACCACGTTCCGTTTATAAACAACGACACGCGCTGGGGACACACTGCACGCGCCAATGTTTTCGGATACCTCCGCGGTATGCAGAAAATGCTTGAGCTTTACGAATAAAGTACGGGGGATTCATTATGAATAACATAAAAATAACGAAACATCAGTTTGCGCATACCTTTGGAGGTGCAGGCTTCCACAATAACGATGCAACTATGTATCACATTATTGACAAAGAGCATTTTAATCAGTTTGTCTGCAAGTGCTACCGTGAGGCCTCTCCGGGCTTTATGCGCACCTTTGCAGGTTTCCACAACTGGACAAAAGAAGCAATGGACGAATTTGCAGACTACTATGAAAAAATGCAGAAGAAGACAGATACGCCGATGTATCTG
>JAZQSI010000141.1:0-8110 GCA_045629985.1 Eubacteriales bacterium | reverse complement strand
ATTCGCATTCGGCGATGTTGTAACACTCACAGCTCCTACACGTGAGAACGGAACAGGCTACAATATGTTCCTCTACTGGAAGAAGGGCGACGAAATCGTAAGCTTTGACCGTGTATATAAGTTCAACGCTGCAGTAGACTGCAATGTTGAGGCAGTATACGCAAAGTATGGCCCGACATCAGTTAATGCTCTCCGCAAGATTATTGTTTCTACAGTCGGAGAGGCAGTAGTTGCAGAGTTTATCGGATGCGAAAACGCACTTGAGCGCGGATTCATCTTCGGAGACTTGCGTCAGCCGATGATGACAGATGCAAAGTCATTCACAATGATAAACGATACAAAAGAAGAAGCCAAGGCATACGCAATCTTCGCAGATGGTGTAATTTTCTCAAAGTAAAATAAAACAACCAAGGACTATGGCAAATGCCATAGTCCTTTTAGTTTAAGTTAGATACGCTGATTGTTGCAGAAATGAATGTATTCGGTTATGATAGGTAATTTTGTGCATAACAGAAGAAGCAAGTGTTCCTGCGGATACACTTGCTTCTTTTCGGCTATGTTATTTGAATTTATATACGGTCGTGGAATCAAACTTTTCGCCCTTGCGGAGGATGGGGGATACGAAATTCGGGCGGTTTATCGCATCGGGGAAGAACTGTGTTTCAAGGCAGATTGCGCCGTGAACGCAATACCTGTGGCCGTTCTTGCATATGCGTTTTTCGTCTATTCCGTTTCCTGTGTAGAGCTGAACTCCGGGGAGATCGGAGAAAACATCCATTGAGATACCGTTATCTTCACAGGAAACCGTGCCGAAAAGGCGGAATCCCGTGCCATCAACTACAAAGTTGTGGTCAAAGCCGCCGAAGAGAGCCGTCTGAGGATGCTCTTCTGCCATGGCCTCGCCGAGATTTCTGCCGTTTGTGAAATCGAACGGAGATTTTAATGTGCTCGCAATCTCACCCGTGGGGACACATTCTGTGGTATTTGGTGTGTAAGCGGAGGCGTTGAGTTTGAGGGTTAAGTTCTTTATGTCGCCTTTGCCTTCACCGTTTAAGTTGAAGTAGCTGTGGTTTGTGAGGTTAACTATCGTGTTCTTATCACTTTCAGCCTCATAGCGGACGAGAAGTCCGGGCCCGCTTAAGGTGTACGTTACAGTTACATTGAGTGTTCCTGGAAAGCCGTCCTCGCCATCGGGGCTTACGGTCGTAAGCTTGAGCGAAGGAGAGTTATTTTTATCCGCTGCTTCGGCGTTCCACAAGTGCTTGTGGTAGCCCCCGACACCGCCGTGAATGCTGTTTTTGCCGTCGTTTACGGTTGCCTGATAGTCGACGCCGTCTATCGAGAATTTGCCGTTTGTAATGCGGTTTGCAAATCTTCCGACGAGTGCTCCAAAATACGGGCGGTTGTCGAGGTAATCGTCAAGCGTGTCAAAACCGAGGACAACATCAATTTCCTTGCCGTTGCGGTCCTTTACCCAAAGATTTTTGATTATGCCGCCGTAGTTTAAAATCTCGGCTCTGATTATGCCGTTGTCGAGAAGGTAGGAAAAAACTTCTCTTCCGTCGGGGAGTTTTCCGAAGCTCTTTTTTTCTATACTCATAAGCGGTTTCCTTTATTCTATGGTTAGGTCAGCGTAGTGTACTGTGAATTGATTCTCAACCTTGCCTTCTCTGAGTAAGAATTCAACAATCTGAATTTCGGGCTTGAGAGCCTTCTCAGGTACGCTGAAAGTGTAAACACCGTCCATTGAGAAATCGGGGTCGCAAAGCGGCGTTTTGCCTGCAAAGTCAAGTCTTTCGCAGTTGAGATAAAGCTCAACATCGTTTATGTCAAAGTTTTCATCCGGGATATTGAAGCGGACGGTTACTTTTTTACCCTTCGGGGTAGTTCCTGTTGCAAAGCGGAGATATCTCGGATTGCACTCGCCGTTTGAATGGAATCCCTGAATATACTCGCCGCCAACAACAAGGGGAAGGGGGACCGCTTGCGGTGGATGAGGTGAAAGACACTCCACATCGCAATAATCAAAATCGCAGGGGAGGGGCTCTGCTCCTCCCGAAAAGAAAACTTAATTTTAGCTTTTTTCTTCTCCCTATATAAGCCGGCGGGAGCTTTTGGATGATGCCTCCCGCCGGCACTACTCCCTATTCACTTCGTTGTAGCGTCGCCGGCGATCCGCCCAAATAGATACGATTAAACACGTCTAAACACAAATAGAAACAAATGTCGTATCCCGTGTAGAGAAAAGAAAAAGCCTTGGTATTATTGAAGTACCAAGACTTTTCTTAGGCTTCTGGGGGAGGACGGAAAGTACGCCCTGTTGCGGTGCCAGAAAAATTTTCGCGTTCGTGGTAGCGCGCTCGATTTTTTAGACCGCTACCTTTCCCCAAACCTCGCTTCATCATCCACTGGATGCAAAAAAGGGGACTTTTATTTTTGCCAACTTTTTATTGGATAGTTTAATAAAATGTGGCATAATCTTGTTAAAAATTTATAAGGACAAGGGTAGGGCAAGAGAACCGTTCCTCTGTCTTTTGATAGGAGATAGCAAGCAAGGCAGGTAAAGACGGAAAACCGGTCTTTTTGCCGAAAAATGTAAGAAATCTTACAGCAGGGCTTGACTGGTCAGGAAACAGCGGAAAATTGATAGCAAATCTTCTTTTTAAAGAAGACGCTCTGGGAGAGGCCTTCACAATCTCTTCAGCGCAGAATCTTACATGGGGAGAGGTTGCAGAGATATATACGGAGCTTGCCGGGGTCAGATTTGAATGGATTGATGCCGATGAGTGGTTGAGTAGTCCCGATTATATTAAAAACAGTTATTGGGCTGCTGTGTATGACAGATTTTTTGATCGAAAAATCGACAACAGCAAGGTGCTTAAGGTAACGGGGCTTGAGAAAGACGATTTTGTTTCAATAAGAGAGGGAATAAAGACAGAAATTGAAAAAAGGTACATGAAAAAAGGTAGGTGAATCAATAACCCACAGTATTCATCTGATATTGTGGGTTTTGTAATGCTGCCAATTTTAATCTTGAAATGAGCAGGTATGCATGTTATAATAATGTTAAAACAGAAGTTTTTGACCTGAAAAAGTAAGGAGACGTTTCAAATGGAGAAGGTTTTTTTAAAAAAAGGTGTAAATGACTGTAAAATAGTCATTCCTGATAATGCCCACATTGTTGAAAAAACAGCGGCAGAAGAGCTTGCAAAATATATAGAAAAAGCATTATCGGTAAAGCTTCCGATAATCTGCGAATGCTCTTCTTCGGGCAAGTGCATCTATGTCGGCACAACGGAGTTTGCAAAGGCGGCAGGTGCAATCGGAAAGTCGGAAGAAAACTGGATAATCAAAATGGTTGACGACTGCCTTGTTATTACAGGCGGCGAGTATCGAGGCGTTATCTATGCGGCGTACCACTTCATCGAAGATTTTATTGGTGTACGCTTCTGGAGTCCGTATGACGAGGATGTTCTTGAACTTGAATCACTTTCGCTTCCTGAAGATTTATACAAAGAAGGTACACCACACTTTTTCCATCGCGGCGTATATCTGCAAAAAGCAGGTCCTAAGGGATTCCATTATCTTGTAAAGTCGAGGATAAACGCCATCTCCCCATATGATGACGATATTCTTGACGGTGTTTGTGATGAGAACGTCAAGAAGTTCGGCGGTGCAAAGTGGGCAGGACGTCCGCATCACGTGCACACAATAGAAAAATACTTCCCACCGAAGGAGACCTATGTAGAGCATCCTGAATGGTTTGCATGGAACAGACGTCAGAATAAGCATATCGGAGAAGGGAACTTCTGCTTCTCGAATCAGGAGTTTTTCAACGCTCTTCTCGGAAAAATTCGTGGCTTTATAAAAGAGGATGTCGAGGTTTCGGAGCGCGAGGGCGTTGCTTTTCCAAGCTATTACTCGATTTCAATCGGCGATTACGGCACCGATTTCTTCTGCCAGTGTGATGAGTGCAAAAAGAAGATTGAAGAGAAAGGCTACAGCGGATACGGTCTTGATTTCGTCAACCGCCTTGCACATGAGGTAGGTAAGGACTATCCGCAGGCGCGTCTTGAATTCCTCGTATACCTCAACTATATCGAAGTTCCGAAGGACGGAACTCTTCCCGAGAAGAATGTTGTCATTCGCCTTGCTGACCTTGTAAGCGATATGGGACGCGGAATTCACGCAAGAACAAACGCAAACTATCTTCGCCTTCTTAAAAATTGGTCGGAGGTTTGCAAACGGGCAGGAGCAGAGCTATATACCTATGACTACCTTTCTAACATAAGACTTAATTATGCACTTCCGATTTTTTACCGCATAAAGGATATGGTAAGTGCATACTGCGAATGCGGTGTAAAGGGCTTTTTCATTGAGGCTCAGAACAGTGATGCTGACTGCTGGGATATCAATAAATACGTTCTTACTCATCTCCTTGAAGATCCGACGCTTGATGAGGTAGCTCTCATCGATGATGCAATAGGACGCTACTTCGGCCCTGCGGCAGAATATACGAAACAGTACCTTGAGCTTATGCGGGAAACTCTTGAAAGAAATGAGATAAAGGTTCTCTGCTGTGCCGAGGACAGCCGCTTCAACTATGTTGATTTAAACAGCATCATTAAGGGCTCAGAACTTCTTGACAAAGCAAAAGAGAAAGTACGTGGAGACAAGAAATTTGAACCGCGTATAAACTGGTTAAGACGCGCTCTTGATGCGGCACTCGTAATGCGCTTTTTCGAGTTCAAGGCTCAGGCTGAGCGCGAGGGTGTAGAGTTTAACTTCGATATCAAGGAAATTAAAGAGAGAATCGGTGCGGCATTCGATGAGCATCTGAAAACGGCAAGCTTTACGGAAATGAAAGAGTACCTTTTAGGGCTTCCTGAAGAGGAGATGACATTTGATATCCCCAAAGAGCTTGAAAACGCAAATCCCGATGACATCTTCCAGCTTTCTCTTCTCAACATGCCGAAGTATGTCCAGAATTACGTAAAGGTAGCTTACGGCTACTCTGCCGTAAAGGATGAAGACTCTGCCTGTTCCGAAGTTCTCAAACTTTCGTTTGATGAGGCGACCGGACTTCACAAACTTCTCAGTTTGTATCCGACAGAGAGAAATGCAGAGAATAAAAGCTCGCTTTGTTTCGGCTTGCAGCAGGAGTCGGATAATATTGCCACACTTGAAGTTTATAAGGATGACATCATCCAAGGCGGCTATCACCTTTACAAGCTCGGAACGGTTTCTGATATCATGAACTCAACAAACGTTCGTGCAAAGCTTCCGGGCGGTGCAGGCTCAATTAACCTCAAGGCAATTGCGCTGACATTCCCGATGAATGCTTGCGACGTATATGTTTCGATGAAATGTACGGGTGAGGTTTACGGTGGAAGTCCGAGCGATGAAAACGCGATTTATTTCGAAAAAATGATAATTGTAAGAAAATGACGGCTGCAACTGACAGTTGCAATGATTTTGCGTTGCCCACCCTCGAGCCGACCAAATGTCGCCCAAATAGACACGACTAAATCCGTCCAAACACGAATAGAAACGAGTGGCGCATTACGTGCAGAGAATAGGAAAAAGCCTTGGTATTACTTGAAATACCAAGGCTTTTCTCATGGTTGCGGGGGAAGGACTTGAACCAACGACCTTCGGGTTATGAGTACGCCAGAAAGTGGCGCAAATGCCGAGATAAGCGATAGAATTCTGTGTTTTCTCTCTCGTTTTCGCCGACGATTTGCCGACGAACTTCCTAAAAACTACTTTCGCAAGGCTTACCAGTTGCCTCACTCGACAGGGAAATCTACAAGAGTTTCGGGAAATCACCCTACAAAAGGGAAAGGCTTGGGGAAAAACAAACATAGCAACCAACGACATAAGAAACAACAGAACGGTTTTTCTGTCGCAAAATTCCCAAATTCCCTGCAAAATTCGCGGTGAGAGCTAAAAGTAAAAAAATACTACAAAAATAGCAGAAACCCTAAATGTTTTGGGGATGGCAGAATGTCAGTCGAAGTACCTCTAAAACACAAAAAGGCACAACAAATCAATAAAAGCTCTAAACGGGCAGGAGGTGCAAAGATGAAAGAGTTTGTGATTGAGGTGTTAATGGTTGAAGCAGGAAAGCGACCATACAAAGAAATTGTGTTCAATGACCTTGAAGACTTCAAAATCATAGTAAATAAATGTATGCCATTTCCTGCAGATGCAGAAATTGTCGAGCTCGAAGAAAATGTTGTCCTTATAAGGAACGAGGAAGGGTTTCTTCTTAGCCTCGAAGGCAACAGGCGAATCGGTGATGAAATAATAGCAGGTACATTCTTCGTAGCAGGGATAGATGATGACGGAGAGATAACATCACTACCTGATGATAAGATTGAGAAATACCGCAAGCGATTTTGGAGAATTGAGAAATATACAGATAGAGAAGTCTCAGATGCGTACTGGGATATGTGGTTTCGTGCATCAGAGGACATTTTTGTTTGAAATGTCCGTAGAATATCACTTCACAAATAAATATAATGATTATATAAACCCCTATGGTAATCGGTAACAACCGACAGCCATAGGGGAATTTTATTTTGAGGTGGAAAGATATGGACAAATGCAAGGAAGTTGAGATTATACTCGGGCAACACGGTTTGCTAAAATACGACATAGAGGTGATGCGAATGGCTGAAAAAGATTCTGAGCTTTTGAATACCGTGTACCGAGAAATAGCTGATAATCTTGGTATGGATACCGCTATGGATGTGTATAAGATGTTCAAAGGTCAGCAAATCACCTTTCCTGTTCGTTTCCTGAACCCTGCACGGATACAGAGAATAATCATTCAGGAATACGACGGCACAAACATCAAAGCACTCGCCACAAAGTACAATTATTCTGAAAAAACCGTGCGAAGAATAATTCGGGAAAGTGTGGAGGAGTAGTAAAACTGGGCATTGCCTATAAAAATCAGGAGGATGAAGTTATGATTCAGTTAAACAACTGCAAAAACAACCCCAATATGAAGAAAATAGCAGAACTTGGTTGTTACGAGGTCTATGAGCATCAAAAGGATTTGAGTGTTGACCCGACAAGCGCATCTGTTGCTTACTTTATGCACGAAATGAATTTCCGAAAAAGACAAGTTTTGTGTAATTTAAATGGAAACTCAATCAAGGTTCAGGCAGGTGCAATGCAGTGGCAGGCAGGAAATGTTACAATGGACTCAGGGGTAAAAGGGGCGAAAGATTTCTTCGGAAAAGCACTCAAAGGACTTGCTACAGGAGAGTCAACTGCTAAACCGATATATCAGGGTAACGGATATGTAATGTTCGAACCGACATACAAATACATAATTCTTGAAGATGTTGCATCATGGGGCGATGGTGTCGTTCTTGATGACGGACTATTCCTTGCTTGTGATGCTTCAATAAAGGAAGAGGTTGTTGCGAGAACAAATGCTTCTTCTGCACTTCTCGGTGGAGAAGGTTTGTTCAATCTCTCACTTTCAGGAGAAGGTGTAGCGGTATTAGAAAGCTCTGTACCACGTGAAGAATTGATTGAACTTGTTCTTGACAATGACGAAGTAAGAATAGATGGTAATATGGCAATAGCTTGGAGTAAATCGTTGCAGTTTACGGTAGAAAAATCAACGAAATCGTTGCTTGGTTCGCTTGTTAGCGGCGAAGGCTTTGTAAATGTTTACCGCGGCACAGGTAAAATTCTTATGACTCCCACAGCTTTTGGTACGTTGATGAACACAAGCAATAGCCCTGCTGAAGCAAAAAAGTCATCTTCAGGCGGTTTGGTTGAAAGTGTCGTAAGTTCAGTATTTGGTGGATAAATTACACATACATAAAGGGCGTGGCAAAGGTTACGCCCTTTTAGTATTGGAAAGGACGATAAAAATGAAAAAAAGAGTATTAGCATTACTTGTAGCATCAGCAATGTTATTTTCGATGCTCACAGGTTGCGGAAAGAAAATCGATTTGTCAGTATATGACGGAGTTTGGGCAGAAGAAGATTTGAACTATGAAAATGGTGGGTTCATAATGACTGTTACCACGGATGATGATGTTACCACACTTTTTTGCGAATATGCTGATGAAGGTTCAGGCAC
>JAZQSI010000140.1:0-7684 GCA_045629985.1 Eubacteriales bacterium | reverse complement strand
CCCGTGCTCAAAAAGGAGGAAATCTTATGGGAAGCTTAAATGTAAATCTCTGCGGCATCGAGCTTACAAACCCCGTTATCCCCGCAAGCGGAACTTTCGGATTTGGATATGAGTTTGCCGAGATTTACGATATAAACTGCCTCGGAACGTTCTCATTCAAGGGAACAACTCGTGACCCGCGATTTGGAAACCCCACACCGCGAATCGCAGAGTGTACGGCAGGTATGATAAACGCCGTAGGTCTCCAGAACCCGGGCGTTGATAAAGTAATCTCCGAAGAGCTTCCGAAGCTTTTTAAGGTTTTCCACAAACCAGTTATGGCAAACGTCTCGGGATTCTCCGTTGAGGACTATGCATATACCTGCGAGAGGCTTTCCGAAGTTGACGAAATCGGCTGGCTTGAAGTGAACATAAGCTGTCCGAACGTCCACGGCGGCGGTATGAGCTTCGGCACAAACCCGTCAGCCGCTGCAGAAGTCACCGCGGCAGTAAGGAAAGTTACGAAGAAGCCGATTATAATAAAGCTCTCGCCGAACGTCACGGATATTGCGGAAATCGCAAAGGCGTGTGAAGCGGCAGGAGCTGACGGCATCAGCCTTATAAACACGCTTCTCGGTATGAGAATCAACTTAAAAACAAGAAAACCCGTCATCGCAAACAAGATGGGCGGTTTTTCGGGAAGTGCAATCTTCCCCGTAGCGGTGAGAATGGTCTGCCAGGTTGCAAACGCGGTAAAAGTTCCCGTCGTAGGTATGGGCGGTGTATCAAGTGCCGAGGATGTAATCGAAATGATGATGGCAGGGGCGACGGCGGTAGAAGTCGGTGCTGCAAACCTCATAAACCCGACGGTCTGCCGCGACATAATCGAAGACCTTCCGCGCGTTATGGATAAGTACGGAATACGTGATTTGAAAGAAATAATAGGAGTGGCAAAATAATGGGAAGAGACGTTATTGTAGCATGCGATTTTAAGAGCAAGGAAGATACATTTGCATTCCTTGACAAATTCACAGGAAGAAAGCCGTTTGTAAAAATCGGTATGGAGCTTTTTTACGCAGAGGGTCCCGAGATTGTCCGCGAGATAAAGAAGCGCGGTCATAAGATTTTTCTTGACCTTAAGCTTCACGACATCCCGAACACGGTTAAGAAGGCTATGAGTGTGCTCAGAAACCTCGATGTTGACATTACAAACCTTCACGCGGCAGGAACGGGCGCAATGATGAAAGCCGCGATCGAGGGACTTACACGTGAAGACGGCACACGTCCGCTTCTCATAGCGGTAACCCAGCTCACATCCACAGACCAGGAAAGCATGGAGCGCGACCTTTTAATCGAAAAGCCGATTGATGAGGTCGTTATGCACTATGCCGAGACTGCAAAAAACGCAGGCCTTGACGGTGTTGTCTGCCCACCGCTTGAAGCTGAGAAGGTACACACTCGTTGCGGAAAAACTTTCCTCACGGTTACTCCGGGTGTCCGCTTTGCAGACGGCGATATCGGCGACCAGAAGCGCGTTATGACACCGGCCGAGGCAAAGAAAATCGGCTCTGACTACATCGTTGTCGGTCGCCCGATTACAGCGGCAGAAGATCCCGTTGCGGCATATGAGCGCTGCGTCCGTGAATTTGTTGACTAAGAGAAATGAAAGCTTCCCGTGCCTTGCCCCCCTTGCCTAAAGGAGGGGGGACCGTCGAAGACGGTGGGAGGATACAATAAAAGGAGGATAAAGATAATGGAAAAGCTTATTGCAAAAGATTTGTTATCAATAAAGGCGGTATTCTTCCGCCCTGAAGAGCCGTTCACATGGGCAAGCGGCATCAAGAGCCCCGTTTACTGCGACAACCGCCTCACTCTTACTGCACCGAAGGTTCGTAACGACGTTGAGAACGGTCTCGTTGAGCTCATCAAGAAAAACTTCCCCGAGGCAGAGGTGCTTATGGGTACATCAACTGCAGGTATCGCCCACGCAGCTATCTGCGGCCACATTATGGACCTCCCGATGGGCTACGTCCGCTCGGGCGCAAAGGACCACGGCCGCGGAAACCAGATTGAGGGTCGTCTGGAAGCGGGACAGAAGGTAGTCGTCGTTGAAGACCTTATCTCAACGGGCGGAAGTGTTATCGAGGTTGTAAACGTTCTTCGCGAGGCAGGAGCAGAAGTACTTGGCGTTGTATCAATCTTTACTTACGGCATGCAGAAAGGTCTTGACCGCCTCGCTGCAGCTGATGTCAAGAACATTTCGCTCACAAACTTTGACGTTATTGCGCGTGTTGCGGCAGACGAGGGCTATATCAAGCCTGAAGATGTTGAGCGTCTTATAAAGTTCAGAAACAACCCGTCCGATGAGAGCTGGATAGGAGCAGGAAAGTAATGAGAAGTGTAATTGATATTCTTGACCTTAGTTGCGAAGAAATTGCAGAGCTTATCCATACCGCTTGCGATATTACGGAAAACCCGTGGAAATATTCCGAGATGTGCCACGGCAAGAAGCTTGCAACGCTCTTTTTTGAGCCGTCAACAAGAACGCGCTTAAGCTTTGAAGCGGCTATGCTCGAGCTTGGCGGAAGCGTTCTCGGCTTCTCCGAGGCGGCAAGCTCGTCTGCATCAAAGGGCGAGAGCGTATCGGATACCGCTCGCGTTATGAGTGCATACTGCGACATCATCGCAATGCGCCACCCGAAAGAGGGAGCACCGTTTGTTGCATCGCGCAGTGCAACCGTACCCGTTATCAACGGCGGCGACGGAGGACATTGCCACCCGACACAGACTCTTGCAGACCTTCTCACGATTTACCGCGAGAAGGGCGGCTTTGACAACATAACAATCGGTTTCTGCGGCGACCTTAAGTTTGGCAGAACCGTTCATTCGCTCATCTCCGCTCTCGCGAGATACAGTGGCGTAAAGGTTATCCTCATCTCTCCCGAGGAGCTCAAAGTTCCGAGCTATATCAAGAAGGAAGTTGACTTTGAGTATGAGGAGACAACCTCTCTCGAAGAAGCGATGCCTAGATTAGATGTCCTCTATATGACGAGAATCCAGAAAGAACGCTTTGAGACAGACGAAGAGTACAACCGCCTTAAGGACAGCTACATCTTAACGGTTGATAAGCTTGCAAATGCAAAGAGCGATATGTGCATTCTCCATCCGCTTCCGCGCGTAAACGAAATTTCCGTTGCGGTTGATAAAGATCCCCGCGCTTGCTACTTCAAGCAGGTTGAAAACGGAAAGTATATGCGTATGGCGCTTATCTTAAAGCTTTTGGAGGAAGCAAAGGTGGACGGTAACACATCGCTTGATGATTCAAAATTCACGGTTGGCGAGCATACGTGCGTAAACCCGCGTTGCATCACCTCTACCGAGCAGGAGCTTCCGCACCTCTTCAAGAAAACCGCATCGGGCGCAGAGAGATGCGTATACTGCGAAGCAAAAGCAAGAATCTAATATGGGATGTTAAAGCGTCCCGGAACATAAAAAGACCTTCATTTGAAGGTCTTTTTATTATGCACAAACCGCGCCGCTCGACGTACTCACGGTACTACTTCGGGCGCGGTTTGCGCATTCCGAAACGCTTTCCCTATCCCATATAAACAGGAAATGCTAAAAAACTCCGCGCCGCAAATTTAAAGAGAAGCCGAAAAAACGGCTTCTTTTTTATTGCAATCAAAACTTTTCCCCAACTTAATTTATCAACTTATAGTATAAGTATTGCTAAAAATTCGCAAATGTAGTATAATTACAATGTATAGTTATAATGAATTTGAAAGGTGAACACAACTTGAAAGAGATAATGCTTTTAAAGCTCGGTGAACTCGTTCTTAAAGGACTTAACCGAGGAAATTTTGAAAAAAGACTTATGAAAAATCTCGCGTGGAGAATAAGAAACTTCGGCGAGTTCAAAATCTATTGCATGCAGTCAACTATTTACGTTGAGCCGCAGAGCGATTCCTGCGATATGGACGCGGCATTTGAAGCGGCGACAAAGGTTTTCGGCGTTGTCAACGTATCCCGCGCGGCAGAGTGCGAAAAAGACATAGAGAAGATAATCGAAACCGCAAAGGAATATTTAAAAGACGAGCTTTCCTATGCAAAGACCTTCAAGGTTGAGGCGAAGCGCTCGGACAAGTCGTTCCCGATGAAGTCGCCCGAAATCGCGATTACCGTCGGCGGCGAGCTTCACGATGCTTTTGAAAATCTCGAAGTTGACGTCAAAAACCCCTAGGTCTGCGTTCGCGTTGAAGTTCGCGACCGCGCGGCATTTGTCCATGCAAACCCGACTCCGGGTGCAGGCGGTCTTCCCGTTGGCATAAACGGTCGCGCCGCGATTCTCCTCTCGGGAGGTATCGACAGCCCCGTTGCTGCATATATGATGGCAAAGCGCGGCGTTGAGCTTTTCGGAATCCACTTTTTCTCGTACCCCTACACTTCCGAGCGAGCAAAGGAAAAGGTTATCGAGCTTGCACGCCTTGTCGGAGTGTATGCCGGAAATATCAAAATCGCTATGGTTCCGTTTACGAAAATTCAGGAAGAAATCCGCGCGCATTGTAAAGAAGAGTATTTTACGCTCATTATGCGCCGTTTTATGATGAAGATTGCAGAAAAAATCGCCGTATCGCGTGACTGTGGCTCGCTCATTACGGGCGAGAGCCTTGGCCAGGTCGCAAGCCAGACGATGGAAGCGCTCGGTGTTACCGAAAACGGTATAGATCTTCCCGTTCTCCGTCCCGTAATCGGTATGGATAAAGAGGAGATTGTCGCCATTGCGCGCAGAATAAATACATTTGAAACGTCAATACTTCCGTATGAGGACTGTTGCACGGTCTTTACGCCGCGTCATCCGAGAACGAAGCCGAAGCTTTCGCAGATAGTTGAGGAAGAGGCAAAGCTTCCGTTTGATGAGCTTGTTGCAGAAGCAGTCGAAAAAACAGAAATTATTTAAGGAGTCTTGAGCCTTGAGTTTATCAGCTGAAATTATCGCCGTCGGAACGGAAATTCTGCTCGGTGAGATTACAAATACAGATGCAGTTACAGTTGCGCAGGCGCTTTCCGAGCTTGGCATAAACGCGTATTATCAGACGGTTGTCGGCGATAATCCCGACCGCCTTTACGATGTAATAATGACCGCAAAGAAAAGGGCTGATATCATCATAACAACGGGCGGTCTCGGTCCCACGTTTGACGACCTTACAAAGCAGGTCTCGGCCCGCGCATTCGGCAAAGAGCTTGTTCTCAATGAAGAAGAGCTTGAAAAGATAAAGGGATACTTTGCCCGACTCGGCCGCACAATGACGGAAAACAACGCCCGTCAGGCATATCTTCCCGAGGGTTGCACCGTGTTTCGCAACGACTGGGGAACAGCTCCCGGTTGCGCAATAGAGGACGGCGGAAAAATCCTCATTATGCTCCCCGGTCCTCCTCGCGAGTGCAAGCCGATGGTAAAATACAGAATGGTGCCGTATCTTAAAAAGCTTTCGGATTCGCATCTTGTCTCCCACAGCATCCGAATTTACGGTATGGGGGAGAGCTCGGTAGAAGATAAAATTGCGTCATTTGCAGAGGAGATGACAAACCCGACTCTTGCGCCTTACGCAAAAGACGGCGAAGTTCTTCTCCGAGTCACGGGCAAGGCAGAAACCGAGGAAGAGGCAGACGCGATAACCCGACCGGTTATCGAGCGTGTGTGTGATATTCTCGGAGACGTTGTTTACGGCGTTGACGTAAACTCTCTCCACGAGGCGGTTGCCGCGCTCCTGCTTGAGAAAAAGCTCACGCTTTCTACTGCAGAATCCTGCACAGGCGGTCTTGTAGCAAGTCTTATAACAGATATTTCCGGCGCATCGGAATTCTTCCGCGGTGGCATCTGCGCTTATACAAACGAAATGAAGATGGAGCTTCTCGGAATAGACGCAGAGCTTCTTGATACCTACGGCGCGGTAAGCACGGAATGTGCCGAGGCGCTCTCTCTCGCCGCCTGTGAGAAGTTCGGAACAGATGCAGGCATTGGCGTAACAGGCTATGCTGACCCGTCCTCGGGCGATGAGAAGAACCCGGGCGGTACGGTGTATGTCGCAGTTACGCTTTGCGGTAAAACAGTAAGTTCGAAGATTTATCAGCCGATGAGCCGTGCTCTTGCAAAGTCTCGTGCGGCACAGGAGGCATTTGATCTTCTTCGTAAGGAGATACAGAAAATATGATAATGGAAGAAAAAACGCTCTCGGGCGAATATCACTTCCGCGGAAGGATAATGAATATGCGCGTCGATGCGGTAGATGTCGGCGGCAGAAAATCAACCCGCGAGGTTTGCGAGCATTGCGAAGGTGTCGCGGTGCTTCCGATAACGGACGACGGAAAGGTTGTTCTTGTTTCGCAGTTCCGCTACCCGTTCGGCAAGGTTATAACCGAAGCCCCTGCAGGAAAGGTTGACGGCTCGGAGGCGCATCTCGACTGTGCAATCCGCGAGCTGAGTGAAGAAACGGGATACACGGCAGAAACACTTGAGTATCTCGGATTTGCTTATCCGTCCCCCGGTTGCTTTACGGAGATAATACATTTGTATCTCGCAAAGGGTTTAAAAGAGGGAAAATCTCACCCCGACGAGGGAGAGTATGTAGAGGTAAGCCACGTCGATTTGAAAGAAGCAATAGCGATGTGTGAAGACGGCAGGATTTCCGATGCAAAAACAGTAATTCTCATTCTGCGAGCCGCAAGAAAACTCGGCTTATAATGGAGGAATGTAATATGGAAAAGAAAATACTTGTTGTTGAGGATGAAAAGGCGATTGCGGACATTCTCGAATTCAATCTAAAGAAGGAAGGCTATAACGTCACCTGCGCTTATGACGGCGAGGACGGTCTCGGAAAGGCACGTGAGCTTAACCCCGACCTCATCCTTCTTGACGTTATGCTTCCGAAGCTTGACGGTTTCGAGGTCTGCAAGTCAGTAAGAAAGTTCTCAAACGTTCCGATAATTATGGTTACGGCGCGCGAGGAAGAGGTAGATAAGGTGCTCGGTCTTGAGCTGGGTGCTGATGACTACATCACAAAGCCATTCTCTATGCGCGAGCTTATGGCACGCGTCAAGGCAAACGTCCGCCGCGGCTTTGCTCCGGCTGATGAGAGCGTGGCAGGTGATGAGAACAAGCTCGTTTTCGGGAATATCGTCATCAACTTAAAAAGCCTTGATTTAAAGAAAAACGGCGAACACGTTGAGCTCACTCCGCGCGAGTTTGACCTTATAAAGTTCCTTGCAACCCAGCCGAACCAGGTTTTCTCGCGTGAAGAGCTTATGGAAAAGGTCTGGCAGTATGACTACTACGGTGACCTTCGCACGGTTGACGTTACGGTCCGCCGTCTCCGCGAGAAGATAGAGGATGACCCTGCAAACCCCGTGCGCATAGTCACGCGCCGCGGTGCAGGATATATGTTCGCTGATTAAAGCTTAATGGAGGGATAGACGTTGCGTTCGTTGCAGGCTAAGCTCGTTCTTGTTTTCGTACTTTTGATAGTATCCGTAATGGTTATAGTTGGCACATTTATGCTCAACCGCGTATCGATTTACTATTTCGATGACTTTACGGAGCAGATGAACTCGGTTTTCAATGCCGAGCTCTTTGACATGCTCAAAAACGAAGCAAAGGCAGAAAACGGAAGTCGGATCGTAGCCATGTCGTTCTGTGTGCCAAGGAGTT